>CAZTPE010000295.1:0-3495 GCA_964614545.1 uncultured Ectothiorhodospiraceae bacterium | reverse complement strand
TTGTTGACCCTCAGTCCTGCAAAAGATCGTGCCAGATGGCTCGGGTGGGGGCTGTGCGGTTCATGCTGTAGAAATGCAGGCCGGGTGCGCCCTGTTCAAGCAGACTCTTGCACAGTTGGGTGGTGGCCTGTTGACCGAAAGTACGCAGGGATTCCACGTCATCACCAAAGTCTTCCAGACGCTTGCGCAGCCAGCGGGGGATTTCTGCACCGCACATGTCAGAGAAACGGGCCAGATTCTTGTAGTTGGTGATGGGCATGATGCCGGGCACGATGGGGATGTCCAAGCCCATTTTTTCGCAATCGTCGATGAAGCGGTAATAGGCATCGGGGTTGAAGAAATACTGGGTGATGGCGCTGTTTGCACCGGCTTCGACTTTTAGCCTGAAGTGATCAAGATCGGCGCTGACGCTGCTCGCCTGAGGGTGGACTTCCGGGTAAGCGGCGACTTCGATATGGAAGTGGTCACCCGTCTCGGCACGGATGAATGCCACCAGTTCGTTGGCGTAACGGAATTCACCCATCTCACGCATGCCGGAAGGCATGTCGCCGCGCAGGGCGACGATACGGTGGATGCCGTTGTCGATATAGGTTTGCAGGAGATCACGGATGCTTTCCTTGCTGGCGCCCACGCAGGTAAGGTGCGGTGCAGCATCGATACCGGATTGCTGGATTTCCAGTACCGTGTCCACGGTACCCTGCTGGGTACTGCCGCCGGCCCCGTAGGTGACGGAGATAAAGGCCGGCTTGAGCTTGGCCAAATCTTCGCGGGTTTTGCGCAGCTTGGCCTTGCCCTCTTGCGTTTTTGGGGGGAAGAATTCGATACTGAAGGTGGGCTGGTATTTTTTTTGAGATTGCATATCTGTTTGGTTGCTCTTCTGTTGTGGCGTTCACATCCCGACTTTTGAGGGTGTCATTCTCCATGCTCACCGGTATGGTAATGGCCATTCCCCTTAGATACGGCCTCTCAAGCCTTGAGATAGCCTGGATGCATTGTTCCTCATGGCCCGGGCCAGAGGGGCCGCTCCGGCAAGGTGTCTGGGGCGATCACTGGCCGGTTTCGGTTGCCTGGGCAAGTCCCACCATTACGTTGGCAAATTGACGAAAATCATCCAACCGCTCGTTCAAAATGGCTCGCACAATATCCAGATTGAGTTTCTGATAGTCATGTACTGCAACATTGCGGAATCCCACCATCGCCTGCATACGCTGGCTGAGTTCAGTTGGAAGCAATCCAGCTGTTTCCAATAGGCGAAAGGCCTCTCGGCTTTCCTGCGGAAGTCCAAGCCCTTTGATCCGAACCACGTGCATGGCGGCATCAATGGCAGCCTCACAGGCACGTAAAAGATTGAGGATAATAGCGTCCTGCCTTGTATGGTTGCCTTCCAGCTCGTTTTCGTGGCCCCGATATTCATCTGCAACCCGTTGCAGGCATCGTTCAATGGTTGCAGTCTTATTGATCAGCACGTCATCAACCATAGACCGTGCCACGCTGTTTGATATCCTGCAAAATTCCCTGCCTTTCTTCATTCAGGCGCGCATAGGCCGAGTAGACAAAGTCTTCGAAGCAATCGCACTCTGCTTGATGACTACAGTACAGGCGTCTGCCAGTAGAGATCACTTGGGCACGCATGACGGTGGAAGCGGTTAATAGATCAACCAGGTCGACATCGGTTCCCAGAAACTGGGCGACCATTTGCGCCACTTCCCATAGCCGGGCGGTATTCAGCGGGTGCGAGGCGAGTACTGCAAGATCCACATCACTATCGGGTCGTTCGTATCGTGTTGTCGACGAGCCAAAACAGTATATGGCAGTGAGTTCTGGGAGGTGCTGCCGCAGTAATTCGACAATTTTGGTATCGATGTTATCCATTTTCAATTTACGTGAAGATCTTCCTCTGAGGAGCCCCAACGTTTATCCGTTATCCCTCAAGACACCACGCTCCATGAGAAGCTGGAGAACCTGATCGACGCAACTTTCAATGGCATCCTCGCCCGTCGCAACTTTCAGCTCCGGCGAGGTAGGCGCTTCGTAGGGAGAGGAAATACCGGTAAATTCCGGAATCTCGCCAGCCCTGGCGCGTTTGTACAGTCCTTTGACATCCCTCGCTTCACACACTTCAAGGGATGAATCGCAGAAAATTTCCAGAAAGTCCCCATGGGGAACCGCTTTTCGGGCAGCTTCCCGCTCTGTGCGAAAGGGGGAAATAAAGGCGGTTAAAACGATGACACCCGCCTCAAGAAACAGTTTGGCCACCTCGGAGATGCGGCGGATATTTTCGACACGATCTTCATCTGAAAAGCCAAGATCACTTGACAGGCCATGGCGAACATTGTCACCGTCCAGCACAAAAGTACGGCAGCCTTGCTGGTGCAGCTGTTCTTCAATGGCGTGCGCCAAGCTGGACTTCCCTGATCCCGATAGCCCGGTAAACCAGAGAATCGTACCCTTGTGGCCATTCTGCTCTTCGCGGCGCTTTCGGGTCACCGTGGCGTTATGCCAGACGACGTTGGTACTCGTTTCTAAATTACTCATTTCGGATGTTGCATCCTTTCTTCGTGTAATCTCAAGATTGTAACTGTAGGAGCGGCTTTAGCCGCGATGCTAAAGCCGCTCCTACAGTCTATTACCCCTCCCCCCTACACTGAAGGGAGAAGGGGAGAGACTGCTTTAATAGCGATAATACTCCGGCTTGTAAGGGCCTTCCACCGGAACGTTGATGTAATCCGCCTGTTCCTGGCTCAGTGTACTCAGGTGGATACCAATCTTCTTCAGATGCAGACGGGCGACCTTTTCATCCAGCTTTTTAGGCAACACGTAAACCTTGTTTTCGTACTTGTCGGCTTCGTTGAAGAATTCCAGCTGTGCCATCACCTGGTTGGTAAAAGAGGCGGACATGACGAAGCTGGGATGGCCGGTGGCACAACCCAGGTTCACCAGGCGTCCCTTGGCGAGGATGATGATCTTCTTGCCATCGGGGAAGATGACATGATCCACCTGCGGCTTGATCTCTTCCCACTCATATTTTTCCAGTGAGGCGATGTTGATTTCCGAATCAAAGTGGCCAATGTTGCAGACGATGGCTTCGTCTTTCATGGCCGCCATGTGGTCGTGGTCGATGACGTTGACGTTGCCGGTGGTGGTAACGAAGATATCACCCTGGCTGGCGATATCATTCATTTCAACCACGCGGTAGCCTTCCATGGCGGCCTGCAGGGCGCAGATGGGATCGATTTCGGTCACCCAAACGGTGGCGCCCATGCCACGGAAGGCCTGGGCACAACCCTTGCCGACGTCACCATAGCCCAGCACCACGCAGATCTTGCCGGCAATCATCACATCGGTGGCACGTTTGATACCGTCGAGTAGCGACTCGCGGCAACCATAGAGGTTGTCAAACTTGGACTTGGTGACCGAGTCGTTGACGTTCATGGCCGGGAACAGTAATTCGCCCGCCTCTTCCATCTGGTAGAGACGGTGCACGCCGGTGGTGGT
>CAZTPE010000294.1:2088-3511 GCA_964614545.1 uncultured Ectothiorhodospiraceae bacterium | reverse complement strand
TTGAAGGTCACCTGCCCCGCCATGCCGCCAACATCACCCGCGCCGCCCAGCTTGAGTGCGCTATTGGTGGGCGTGTTGGGGGCAAAACCCAGTTCACCGCCCAGCAGGAATTTCATCCCGTCCGTACCCATGGGCCACTGTGCGGCCATGCGGCCGACGAAGGCCACGTAGTCATCTGGATTTCCAGCACTACCGGGCAGGGCGGCGGGTAGCCAGGTGATATCCACACCCTGCTGCACAATAGTGGCCTTTTTATCCAGTTTCTCCATCGCGGCAAAGTAGCTGATGCGGCTATCGTCATCGCTAAACTTCAGCGGTCCGCGACGCACCTGTGTCGCGCCTTCTGCATAGTTGTACTGCACGATGGCGTGGGTATTCCAGCCATTGCCCGCCTTGTATTTGAAATACAGGCCGTCGGTCCAGGCGATGTCGGTATTAGGGCTGTCATTGCGATCCAGCGATTTTTTCGCCACCCCGGTCAATTCGAACTTGGTCTGCATGCGCCCGGCACGCAGGCTCCAGCGCTCGGCGGCATAATTCAACCAGATTTCGTCCAGGGTGGATTGCCCCATCTTCAGGCCATCCTTACCGGGTGTGATGCCCTGATAGAAATCAAATTCAGGATCGCCGCTGCTTTCATGGGTGGTATAGCGACCGGCAAAACGTACCCGGGCGGTGAGTGAATCGCTGATCGCCGCCTGCAGGCCGACACGCAGACGCAGACGCCATTCGTTCTTGACCGAGTCACTGCCATCACGATCATCACGCTGCAGAGTATAAAACCCGGTGCGCGCGTCACCGATCACACTGACAGCGTCATTGAGCGGAATCGCCGCCAATAGCGTTACCGGTGCCGACAGGGCACATGCCACAACCAGTGTTTTAACCATCCTCTTTTGATTCATCATCCTGCGTCCTGAGTGTCAGCCATATCGGTAATGCGAATTGTTCTCATTCTGGCGAGCTTTGTCAAGCGTTGATCTCAACCAGACAGAATGCGGCCCCCGCAGCAAGCGGTGGAGAATTAAACCCAAAGGGATTAATTTGACTACAGTGGAATCGGGTGTTTTGTCATGGTGCGCACAGCGCACCCTACCGGGCTTAGTCTCAGTCTGGAGCGGTCAACTGCGGATTCTAGGATTATTGTGGGAGCAGCTTCAGCCGCGAAGAAATATCAACCTCAATTCGCGGCTGAAGCCGCTCCCACAAAGGCAAGCCACGGCAGACGCAAATAAGGGGATACGGGTCGAGGCCCATATCCCCTTGCGGGTTGCGAAATCAAGTCGCAGAGGTCAGAACTTGAGGTTCACGTTGAGCTGCAGGCGGGTATTTTTGGCGTCCTGACCATCTATACCCCGGGTGATGATCTCCGTATCATAGAGGCGAAGATCCACTTTCGTGCCCTTGTCGACCTTGTAGTCCA
>CAZTPE010000294.1:0-1988 GCA_964614545.1 uncultured Ectothiorhodospiraceae bacterium | reverse complement strand
CCCGCGGTGAGGTAGGCATAGGCGGCATTCAGGGTAACGGGGCCGGCCTTGTACACGGCGGCGAGGCCCTCCGGGTTGATATCATCATCCAGAAATACCTCGTTCTGCTTCCAGAAATTGAGCGGGGTCTTGCCGGCAACCAGGGTCAGGTTGCTGATGCCCGTATAGGCAATCAAGGCCGTATCGACACCGATGCTCAGATCCGCCGTCTCACCGACGGTGGCGAAGGTCACATGGGGTGAATTCTGGCTGCTAGTGGTGGCGAGGCGAATCTTGGCCGACCAGTTGTCATTGGGATGGAACGCCACCCCGAGACGGGCCCGATAACGCAGGCGGGTGCGGTTGCGGTCGGTGCCATCCTGCTTTTCACTCTTGTCCGTCTCGGTACGAACGCGCATATCGCCGTACAACTTGACCTTATCGCCGGCACCCAGGGGGACGGCGGCAAAGGAGGCCGCAGGCACCAGGACGGCCGCCACAACGGCTACGCAGGATAAACGCAGGCGGGCACTACGGGTCGCCATTAACGTCTTATTTCTCGTCATCATTATTTCTCCCATCAGAATCGCTATTGCTGTCCAGCTGTTAAGCAGAATTCATACCATGCTTATTCCAAAAAGAAATCTTGCACCACGACAAGGCCATCCGGCCAGAGAAATCAGTTATCACCTTGAATATAAAGGGATTTACCGTCATCGCGGGCGCCCCTCGGAAAAGCCGCAGAAGACGAAGATCTCCCCTGCCTGCAACAATTCGTTGCATCCGCCACGAGAGATAGAACGCACCGTTCAATTAACCAGCAAAATAATCAGGTTACTGTGCAGCATTCCGGCAGCCCGTTAATTGAGCATGTCGCGCAGGTTGGCCAGATGCGCTTTGCCCCTCACCTGCCGCTCTTCCGGATCGACCTTCTGCCCGCCGCCCTCCCACACCAGATCGTCCTCGGGCAACTCGCCGAGAAAACGGCTGGGTTCACAGTCCATCACTTCACCGTGCTTGCGCCGCCGCAGGGCCATGCTGAAGGTCAGGGTCTTTTGCGCACGGGTAATGCCGACATAGGCCAGGCGGCGTTCCTCTTCGACGTTGTCTTCATCCAGGCTGGAGTGATGCGGCAGCAACTGCTCCTCCACGCCGACCATGAAGACATGCGGAAATTCCAGCCCCTTGGCGGCGTGCAGGGTCATCAACGCCACACAGTCGTCACGCTGCTCTTCCTCATTGCGCTCGAGGATGTCCATCAGGGTCATGCGTGACACCAGATCAGACAGGCTGGCGCCGTCGCCCTCCTGCTCGGCCATGTGGCCCAGCCAGGTCAGCAGCTCGTGCACATTGCCCATGCGCCGCTCGGCGGTCTTGGGATCGTTGCAGGTGTCCAACAGCCACTCTTCGTAGCGAATATCGTTGATCAGGCTCTTCACCGCCTCCAGCGGATCACCGCGCTGAGCCTGATCTGACTTGTCCGCCAGCCATTCGACGAATTCGCGCAGGCGGCTGACGGCACGCTCCGGCAGCACCGTCTCCAGCCCCAGCTCGTAGGCCGCCGCACACAGGCTGATGCCGCGCCCGGTGGCGTAGCCCGCCAGTTTCTCCAGCGTGGTTGGGCCGATCTCGCGGCGCGGTGTGTTGATGATACGCACGAAGGCGTTATCATCATCATCGTTCACCAGCAGCCGCAAATAGGCCATGACATCCTTCACCTCCTGATAGGCGAAGAAAGACGTGCCGCCGGAGATCTTGTAGGGAATCTGGCTCTCGCGCAGGGCGCGTTCGAACAGGCGCGACTGGTGGTTGCCGCGATACAGAATCGCATAGTCGCAGAAGCGCCCGCCGCTCTGAAACTTGTGCGCCAGCAGACGTGACACCACCTGCTCCGCCTCGTGATCCTCGTTCTTGGCCTGGATCACCTTGAGCGGATCACCGTAGCCCAGCTCCGACCACAGGCGTTTTTCGAACACGTGCGGATTATTGCCAATGAGCTTATTGGCGGC
>CAZTPE010000293.1:0-3525 GCA_964614545.1 uncultured Ectothiorhodospiraceae bacterium | reverse complement strand
CCCTGAAGGGCCTCGGCCATGGCCCAGTCGGTGGTGTCGTCGATGTCGAGGCTGGCGATGGCGTCCATGGGCAGGGGGGCGGTGGCGGGCGGAAAGAAGTTGCCGCTGGTGCGCAACACGGCACTGCGCACCAGATAGAGGGCACCGTTGGGGGTGAGCAGGCCGGGGCAGTCCTGGCGGCGGGTGATGCCGTCGTCGCCCAGCGGGCGCAGGCGGCCCCGGGCGTCGGGCAGGAACAGGCTGCCGGGACTGCGGTGGATGGCCTTGACGCCGATCACGGCGTCCAGCGTGGGATCGTCGTGCAACATCTCCCAGGCCTGGTCGATGGCCGCTGGCGGGCGGAAGGGGGAGGTGGGCTGCAGCAGCAACACCCAGGGCGGGTGTTCGCCGTGTGCGTTGGCCAGCCAGTCCAGGGCGTGCAGGACTACGTCCACGGAAGAGGCCGTGTCGCCGGCCAGGGCCGCCGGGCGCAGGAAGGGGGCCGCCAGGCCGTAGGCGTGGCCGGCCTCGGCGATGGCAGCGTCGTCGGTGCTGAGTAGGCAGCGGGCCTCACGCAGGCCGCTCTGGCGCAGGGCCTCGGCGGTCCATCCCAATAAGGGCAGGCCGCCCAGCGGCTTGATGTTCTTGCCCGGCAGCCCTTTTGATCCGCCGCGGGCGGGGATGACCACCAGCACCTCGCACGGCTTCATCGGAGGTTCTCCCGCTTGATTCGAGCCGGTACCCCGGCTACCAGGGTGTGCGGCGGTACGTCGGTGATCACTACTGCACCGGCGGCGATCACTGCGCCCGCGCCGATACGTACGCCCTGTTTCACCACCGCTCCAGCGCCCACGTGCACTCCCGGTCCCAGTTGGCAGTCGCCGCAGAGCACGGCACCGCTGGCGACGTGGCAGTGGTTGCCGATGTCGCAGTGGTGTTCGACCACGGCGTGGCTGTTGATCAGCACGTTGTCGCCCAGGCGGGCCTCGCTGTTGATC
The DNA here is from genome assembly GCA_964614545.1 of uncultured Ectothiorhodospiraceae bacterium. Classification (GTDB taxonomy): domain Bacteria; phylum Pseudomonadota; class Gammaproteobacteria; order SZUA-152; family SZUA-152; genus DRQN01. The sequence goes on along the minus strand of CAZTPE010000293.1, from coordinate 2,548 downwards.
AGGCTGCCGGCCAGTGTCTGCAGGCCCTCGCCGGTGCGTGCGCTGGGGCTGATGATGGCCGAGGGGTGGCGTATTTCGGCGAAGGGGTAGCCGGCCTCGTGGAAGCGTCGGAAGATCTCGGCTCGTGCCGTGGTTCCGGCGCTGGAGCCGAGGCCGTTGATCAGCCGTACCCTGTCCAGGGCGTGCTGTTCGACGGCCTCGTCATCGCCCAGATAGGGCAGGGCGGTGAGCAGGCCCGGTGCCGGAGGATGTGGCGCACACAGGCCGAGCAGGGGTGTGCCAACCGTCTGCAGGATTTCCGTCAGCACGGTGGCATGGCCGCCGGCGCCGAGCAGGATCAGGTTGGTGGATGGGGGGGATGTTGTCGGGCCTGCCATGGCTTATTTTATCTCCCCCTGTGGGAGTGGCTTTAGCCGCGAAGCATTTTTTGAATAACGCTTCGCGGCTGAAGCCGCTCCCACAATATAAGTTTTATACACTTTTGGCTTCATGGCAGCTCTTCCTTGCCAATGGCCTCGTCGGCGGCATAGTTGCGCCCTGCCGGGTGGCCGAGCAGAGACCAATAGTGGATAGGCGACAGGCCGTCGCCCGGCCGCTTGGCGGTGAGGTTGTCCCCACTGAAGACCTCGCCGGCGTGGATGGGCCTCGCTGCCACCAGCGACTTACGCGCGATGGCACGGTTCTTTCGTTCGCTGTCCGCCACGCGTTTCTCGCCGTCGCCCAGGGCCTGTTCCACCTGGCGGATGCCTTCTACCATGGCTTGCAGTTTATCGGGTTCCAGTGAGGCGCGGTGGTCGGGGCCGGGCAGGTTGCGATCCAGGGTGAAGTGCTTTTCGATCACGCAGGCGCCGCGCGCGGCAGCGGCGATAGGCATGGCGATGCCAGGGGTGTGGTCGGAGAAGCCCACGGGCAGGCCGAAGGTGTCGCGCAGGTGATCCATGGCGTGCAGGTTCACATCAACAAAGGGCGCCGGATATTCGGTGGTGCAGTGCAGCAGGGTGACGTTCCACGCCAGCACCTGGTAACCGTCCATGCGCTCGAAGGCGGCGGCGAAGGCCGGCTCGGAGGGCGGAGTCTCTTCGTTGAGATAGCCGAAGGCCAGTACCCCCAAGGCCTGGCGGATCTCCTCCGGGGTGGCCATGCCGGTGGAGAGGATCAGCGGTCGGCCGCTGCGGGCGATCTGCAACAGCAGCGGGGCGTTGGTCAGCTCGCCGGAGCCCAGCTTGATCCGGGGCAGGGCCATGTCCTCGATGAGGAAGCGGGCGCTGTCGGCGTCGAAGGGTGAGGAGAGGAATTCAATGCCGCGTTCCCGGCAGTGTTCGCGCAGGCGAAAGTGGTCGTCGTCGCCGAGCGCCAGGCGTTGCAGCATGGCGAGCTGGGAATCGTCCTGGCGGGCCGTGTCGTTGCGGATCTGGTACCCGGCGCGCGGCGCGTGGCGGCTGACCAGGGCGGTGGGACGAAAGGTCTGGAATTTGACCACATCGGCGCCGGCCTCAGCGGCGGCGTCCACCAGTGCCAGGGCACGTTCGATGTCGCCGTCGTGATTGACGCCGGCCTCGGCGATGACGGTAATGCGTTCGTTCATGGGGCGCATTCCTGATCGATAAAACGTTTGTGGATCAGTGCCTCGCGCGACCACGGGCCACGCAGTACGGTGAGAATGCGTTCGCTGGCGTGGCCGTCGCCGTAGGGGTTCTCCACACCCTGCATGTCGAGCTGGCAGGCGTTGTGGATGGCCTCGGTGATGGCATCTGTTTCCGCCGGGCAGTCGATGACCGAGGCGGCGCGTGGCCGGCCGTCCTGGCGGCTGCCGATGTTTACCGTCGGTGTATCCAGCGAGGGGGCCTCGTAGAGGCCGCTGGAGGAGTTGCCCACCACGGCGTCGGCCAGGGCCACCAGGCTGTAATAGCGCTGCTGGCCCAGGGAGCGGTGCAGGCAGGCGTTGTCGTGCGCGTCGGTGAATTCTTTGATGCGGGCATTGAGGGTGTCACCACCGGTGTCGCTGTTGGCGCCGGTGAAGATTAGTCCGGTATCGGGGCCGAGCTGGTCCAGGGCGGTGAGCAGGGCGTCGAGTTGCGCCAGCGGGTCGGTATCGTCCAGGGTGGCGGGATGAAAGGTGATGGCCAGGTTGCGTGCGCGCAACGGGAATTCCAGCGACCGCGACAGCGCGTCTCGCGACAGCCGCGGCGTGGCCAGGATCTGGTCGATGCCGGGGCTGCCGCTGAGATGCACATTGGCCTCGCCCATCTGCCGCAGCCGTCGTGCGGCCTCGGCATGGGTGGCGAAGTGCAGGTGGGACATCTTGCTGATGGCGTGGCGGATGGCGTCGTCGAAGGCGCCCTCGGTGATGTCGCCGCCGGCGATGTGGGCCACCGGCACGCGGGCGATGAGGGCGGCCTGTACGGCGGCGAGGATCTCGAAACGGTCGCCCAGCACCAGCAGCAGGTCGGGGGCGAGGTCTTGCAGGATGTCGGCGAAGGCCGCCACGCCACGTCCCAGGGCGTGGGTCACGGCGCGGGCGTCGTCGCCGCGCTGGGCCAGGTCGATG
>CAZTPE010000292.1:0-3548 GCA_964614545.1 uncultured Ectothiorhodospiraceae bacterium | reverse complement strand
AGCAACTGATTCGTAATCAGTAGGTCGGAGGTTCGACTCCTCTCATCGGCACCATCGAAAAAACAAAGCCAGCATCGCTGCTGGCTTTGTCTCTTGTTGCAAGGGGCGAATCCTGCCCCCCTGGTTTGACGCTATCGCCTAGTGTTGGTCGTCACTCATTTTGTAACATTAGAATGAGTCCCATTTTTTACCAGGCAAGGCGCGAGGCGGAGTCATAGTGGGCCTATGGCGACAACGAGCAACGCTGAATGGTGAAAAATGGGGCCATTATAAGTTATGAAATGAGTGACGACCTACACTAGTGAGGCGCTTTCAGCAATGGCACGCGCAGCTGGCTGAAGCAGCTGGAATTGATCAGACCGTCCAGATCCGTGGCCCGCCGTTGCAGATCATTGAAGGTGCGGGTGGGAACACCATCGGCGGGATCGGCAACATTGATACCTGTCATGAACCCGGATAGCGCGGCCGGGATGCCACCTGGCTTGATATGGGTAAAGAGCGTTGCGGTTTCACCCGCATGACAGCCATTGCAAGTGTTCAACGAGAACTCATGCCGGGCCTGGCGCGGCGCGATGCCGGCCTCGTCCCAGAAGAAGTTGAACGGTGTTGCGGAGGCGCCGGCCAGGAAGGGATCAGCGATGCTGGGGAAACGCAGTGGCACGGTGGTGGCGCCGGAGTTCACGAAATCCCGCAACACGAGCGAGCCATCCAGGCTGGCGTCCGGCGTCTGGCTGACCGTGTTCTGTTTCAGGAAGTGCTGGTTCCAGCCATTGTCGGCAATCACGAATTCACGCAGCTCCCATGGACTGCCAAGGGCGATCTCGTTGGTGCGCAGCTGGTTCAGCGCACTGCCATTGGGCTTGGAGAGGGCCGCATTGGCCTGCACAAAGGTCTCCGTGATGTCTTCCAGTGCGGCATTGTAGGCCGCGCTGCCCAACGTCATGCCACTCAGGTCGGCCCAGCGCTGGCCCCAGCTTTTCACCGCGGCGCAACTGTTCTTCTCGACACCATATTCGAAGATCACCGTGAACTGCATAGGGTTGCAGTTCTGGCCCATGACCTGGAACACGAAGCGCCCTTCACCGGCACTGCCGCCACCGTAGCTCACGTTTTCACGCAGATCCACGCGGTTGACGATGGCCAGCAGCTGAAACGGCGCCAGGTCCAGGTCCAACGGACTGCCCGGGCCACCGCTGGCGTTCTCCCAGGGAATGATGACCTGGTTGCGAATGCTGGTGCTTCGATCCGCAACATTCCAGCCGTTGATATTCTGCGCACTCTCCCAGTGCGACAGCCACAGACGCACGAAGTCCTCCGCCGTCACACCCGTTACGGCGGTGTTTGCCATCTCGGTCATCAGGTGTTTGAAGGTCCACACACCGTTCGGATTGCCGGCGCCGGTGCAGACATCGAAGGTGCGCGAGGGGTCCTGCACCACGGCGGGGTCACGTATCAACAGGGATTTCTCGCTGTCGATCGCCGCCGCCACGCCCAGGGGGCCAATGGGAATCAGGTCGCCGAAGCGGATGGCCGCCGTCAGCGCCTTAAGTGACATGGGCTTGGCGTGGCCGACCAGCTCCCGGCCTTCGAAGCGTAGTGGCAGGCCTTCCTTGCCCAGCTTTTGCCGCAGCTCCTCGATGCGCTTGTACTCGGCGATGAGGGCATCGAAATCGAAGTCCACGATGGCGGAAAAAACACCGTCACCGCGCTTTTTGTCGCCATCGCGGCCATCGTCACGCAGAACAACGGACTGCTTGTCGATGGTCAGTTTTTGATAGCGTGGCGGCTTTTGTCCCTTGGCGTACCACTGTTCACGATCATAGGCCACGCTGAGCACGGCGTTGCCACTACTGCGCTGGGCCTTGTCGACAAGCAACTGCACGAAGACCTCGCTGGCCTCCGGCTGGAAGGCTTTCACCGTCGCCTGGGCCTGTGGCAACAGCAAGACACTGACGGCAATCGCGGCAAATACCGGACCCAACGGGAAGGCATGGCGGCGTGCGTGGCCAGCCTGTTTTTCAGCAATATGCATAGACATTTGAATAGCTCCTTTATTGATCTTCCATTAGCCGATAAAGCACGGCAGACCGTGCCGCATCAGCGGCGATCCCTGCACAAAAACCTCTTTGAATTCATGGGATTGATTCATGTATCCGCAGGGGATACGGGGGGAGATGCTACTGTTTTTAGACTCGGTCAAACAGGAAATATTACCGCGAAGAGGCAAGCACTGACTAACTTAGCCTAGCCACCTGGCCTGTCGGCACAGGCTTGGGGACTTTGCCGGCACAAGGCCGCTTCATTCATGGTGGCACGGCCTGCAGGCAGCTGCTAGGGGTTGCCCCTCACCCCCACCCAGAACGGGAAGCTCGCCACAGCGTATTTCTTGACCACGGCAAGCGTTTCGATGTCGATGACATAGACCTCGTCATCGGCCGTCACGGACACGTACAGATAGCGGCTGTTCTTGCTGGCACGCACGCCATGGGGGCCAAAGCCGACTTTGATTTTCTTGACCACGGCCAGGGTGTCGGCATCGATAACCGTCACCACATCGTCGGCGATGGCACCGGTAAATACCAGCTTGCCGTTGGGGATGACATCGATGCCGGCATGGCCATGACCGACGGCGATGATCTTGCGCATCTCGCCGGAGGCGAGATCCAGCACCCCGACCCGGTTAGAGACGCCACGAATAAAGGCCAGCCGCTCATCGGCAGACAGGTCCAGATTATGCGGCGCATCGATGCCCGGCGTGGGGATCACGCGCATCAGCTTGCGCGCACGGGTGTCGATCACTCCCAGCCCGGCGCCTCCCTGCAGGGTGACGTAGGCAGTCTTGCCATCCGCGGTAAAACGCACGTTGTGCGGCATCTCTTCCGTGGCGATGGTCGCCACCACCTGCCGCGTGGCCATCGCCACTACCGAGATGCTGTCGTCGCCCTCATTGCTGACGTATACCTCCTTGCCATCCGGCGAGATCTTCAGCCCCTTGGCGCCCTTGCCGGTCCTGACCACTTCTGAATGCCGACCCGAGGCCGTCTCGAAAAAATAGATACCACCTTCCCGGGGGCTGCTCACCACCAGCACACGCCCATCCGGCGTCACCGAGTTGTATAGCATTTTCGGGCCACCCGGCCAGATGACCTGGCCCGGATATTTCACCACCTGGCCGGATTCCCGCAGCGACACATAGGCCGGCTCCGGAAACAGCTCACCGGCGATAACCGGCAATGTTATGAATCCCGCCAGCAACCAAACCACCACGGTTAAAGCACCCGTTGCTACCAATCTTCGAATCCTGCTCTGCATAAACTTACCCTTTATTCTCTTTTGTCATCACCGCCAACACGGCCCTGTACCGCTATACCGCCTGACAGCACTTTTCACTGCGCTTCATGAACGCCGCAGAAACCGCCCCCTGAGCAAATCCCGCCGACTGAGAGAGCGCTCCTCCAGCGGTGGCTGCGGTTCACCCGTTGCACCCTCGCCGCTGTCAGCAGTGGCCGGTTCGCTCTTTTCCTCACCGACCAGGCCCCGCAGCACCG
>CAZTPE010000291.1:0-3574 GCA_964614545.1 uncultured Ectothiorhodospiraceae bacterium | reverse complement strand
AACTATAAGGGGTCAAAGCCCTTTAAGCGTATGAATAATTGTGCTAGTTTTTACGAATTAGGGCGTAAAAGGTAAGCTTCATGCCAAGAAAACCCCGCTTTATCATTCCTGGTGTACCTGTGCATATTGTGCAGAGAGGGCACAGCCGGGAACCGGTCTTCTTTGAGGATTCGGATTATGCGGCGTATCGTGATTGGCTTCTGGAGGGTTCAAGGCGGTATCAATGTGATATTCATGCCTATGTGTTCATGACAAACCATGTTCATATACTTGCTACACCGTCTGACAGCATTGGTATTACCCGTATGATGCAATATGTGGGGCGTCGCTATGTGCCCTATATTAATCAAGCTTATGGCTCCAGCGGTTCCATCTGGGAAGGACGTTACAAGGCCAGCCTGGTTCAGGAGGAAGGCTACCTTTTGACCTGTATGAGGCACATTGAACTCAACCCGGTGCGTGTGAACTTGGTGCGTCAACCTGCACAGTACCGTTGGTCAAGCTATTGTCATAATGCAAAGGGACAAGCGGATGACTTGGTGACGCCGCATCCTCTGTATCTATCACTTGGCAAAGGGGCTAAGTCACGGATTACGGCATACGATGCCCTGTTTAAGGTGCACGTTGATACAGAGACCTTGACGACGATTCGTGCGGCCTGGCAAACGGGCACACCCTTGGGAAATGATTATTTTCGAGAACAAGTCGAGAAAAAGTTGGGGTGTAAAGTTGGGCAGGACAGGCGTGGCCGGCCAACAAAAATAGTAGAAGGAACTAGTTGAGGGCTTTGCCCCTACACGGCCAATAAGTTAAATCAGACACAAAAATAAAGAGAGCGGGGAGATTCCGCTACTTGGGAGACAAGCATGAAGGACTGCAAGAAATACCTGCTTTCCAGCACCTTCGCCGCGGTGCTGGGTGCTTCATCGGCGGTTTGTGCTGGTGAAGGAGATTCATATTTTGGTTTTGGCCTGGGAAGTGCCTCGCCGGATAACAGCGTGTACGACAGCACGATGGGCTGGAAACTTTTCGGTGGCTATTCGGTGAATCGGTATCTTGCCCTGGAAGCCGGCTACATATCCTTTGGTGAAATGGATGGTCCGGTGATGCCCCGTGGTGAGATCAAAACTGTTTCGTCATCGGGTCTCGAGTTTTCCGCTATTGGCAGTTATCCTCTCGCTGGCAAGTTTTCCGTCTTCGGCAAGCTCGGTTTCCTGGTCTGGGATTCCAAGTGGAGCAATAGCGGTCCCACTGGTGGTATGGTGACAACGGGTGACGTCGATCTGTTCTATGGCTTGGGTGGGCGCTTCGATCTGTCGAGCAGCATAGGCTTCCTGGGTACCTGGGAGCGTTATTCGCTTGATGACGAAATCGACGCGTTGACGGCCAGCATCGTCTACAGCTTCTGACCAGCTGATGGGGTGGGCGTTGTTTGTTACGGCACGTTTTCCTACAGTCCCATCTTTCCAGCGATTGATTCCTTGCCTTGTTTTCTCCGGCATTGGTGCGCACAGCGCCCCCTTGGGCTGGCGTAATGTGCTGGGGTTTACGAAAGACGTTTATGCCAACCGGGTTGCATCACTACAATGATCGGTCTCAAACTCCAGTGTTGAATGTGTTATCGCAAAGCGTTTTTCAAGTTCGCCTTTCAAGGCTATTTTGATCTTTTCCGTGTCAGCAAAATCCTTGATCACGACATGGGCCTCCAGGGCATTTTTGTGCTCGTCGAGTTGCCAGAGATGCAGGTGGTGGATGTTTAAAACGCCTTCAACGTGCTCCATGGCGTCGATGACTTCTGCAATGGAGATATCTTCCGGCGCGCCTTGCATGAGGATGTGGATGGTCTTGGGTAACAGCGTCGCGGCCTGATAGAGCACATAGCCGGCGATGAGCAGGGTCAAAGCGGTATCCGTCCAGTACCAGTCGTAGAGCAGAATGAGACTGCCGGCGATGATGACGCCAACGGAGGCGAGGGCGTCGGAAACGTTGTGCAGAAAGGCGGCGCGGATGTTCATGCTGTGCTGGGACATGCTGTAAGTCAGTATCGCCGTGGCGATGTCGATTACCAGCGCGATACTGGCGACGATAACCACTATCCATCCTTCAATGACCTGCGGCTCGACCATGCGCCACAGGGCCTCATAAATCAGATACAAACCCAGCAGAACCAGTGTGACGAGGTTGATCAGGGCGGCAATCACCTCGGCGCGTTTATAGCCGAAGGTTTTGAAGTGATCCGGCGGTTGTCGGCCGATCCTGCGTGCCACCCAGGCGATCAACAGCGAGGCGGCATCGCTGAAATTGTGCAGGGCATCGGCGATCAGTGACAGACTGCCGGAGATGACGCCACCGATCACCTGTGCCACGGTGAGGAGCATATTGATGGCGATGGCCCAGCCCAGACGACGGTCACCCATGGCGTCGATGTCGTGTTGGTGGTCGTGTGCCATAGCGATCTTTCCTCGGCCCTTTTGTCTTGTCTGAATCAGGAAAAACTGAGCGAGAATGCTGCCGCTTGCAGGTACTCTGCTTCCCGGGCCAGATCAGTCCGGGTCAGCAGATGTTCGTCCAACCAGCCCTCGGGGAATGTTACTTTCAGGCTGTCTTTACCGGCCTTGAGTTTGAATTTCGGTAGTGTCTCCGGGCTACGGCTGCGGTGTAGCAGAACGGCCAGGCGCAGCAGGATGGCCCAATGCCGGGCGCGGTGCTGATGCTTTTCGACAAGGTGGTCGAAGGTGGCAGCGGAGAGCTTGCGACGGTGAGTACGGATCAGCGTCGCAAGCAGGCGTTGTTGGTTGCGGGAAAAACCGGACAGGTCGGTAAATTCGGCAATATAGGCACCATGTTTGTGAAAGCCGCTATGGGCGATGTCGAGGCCGATCTCGTGCAGCAGCGCGGCCCATTGCAGCCATTGCCGGCTCTCTTGCAGATTCAGTGACCAGTTGTCGGCTACCTGTGTCGCGCAGGCCTGCACGGTTTCAACCACCTGCCGCGCGTGCGGCAGATCGACGTGATAGCGCTGTGCCAGATTGTTTACCGCGCGGCTGCGCACGTCTTCGTGCTGCACGCGGCCCAGCAGGTCATGGATCAGCCCTTCGCGCAGGGCGCCATCCGATACCTGCATCTGCTCGATGCCCAGGGTCTTGAAGGTGGCCAGGAGTACCACCACTCCACCCGGGAATACCGGTGCGCGCTCTGCCGTTAGCGCCTTGAAGTGCAATTTGTCGATATGCCCGGCGTCGAGCATCGCGCTGCGCAGTGTCTTGAGCGAATCGAGGGTGATGCCATCGTCGCTCCAGCCTTCGGCCTGCACCACGTTGCGAATAGAGCGAATGCTGCCGGAGGCGCCGAGGGTCTTTTCCCAGCCCATGTTGCGATAGGTGGCCTTGACCGGCTCCAGTTCCACCTGTGCGGCCAGCTCGGCGCGTTTCACCGCTTTGGGTGTGATGACGCCATCGGCAAAATAGTCGCGCGTCATGCTCACGCAGCCCATGTACAGGCTTTGCATGTAGTGCGGTTCGAAGCCTTCGCCGATGATCATCTCGGTGCTGCCGCCGCCGATGTCCATGACGAA
>CAZTPE010000290.1:0-3575 GCA_964614545.1 uncultured Ectothiorhodospiraceae bacterium | reverse complement strand
CGCCTCGGCAGCCCGCTGGTGTTTCCCGAACTGGCCACCTTCAACGTCGAATTCAACATCGAGCCGTTACCACTCGACGGACACATCCTCTCGCAAATGGCCAGCGGCCTGCAGCAGACTTGGCAGCAGGCGCGCCAAACGGCCCATGAGATGCAGCTGGAACTGGCCATGATCGGCATCCTGCCCACCGTTAGCGACGCCGACCTCAGCCCCGCCAATCTCTCCGCCATGAATCGCTACCACGCACTGAACGCCGAGATACTGCGCCTGCGCGGCGGCCGCCCGCTGCGCCTCGACATCCACGGCCACGACATCCTGCGCGCTGAACATTGCGACGTAATGCTGGAATCCGCCACCACCTCCTTTCAGATCCACCTGCAAGTGGCCCCCGAACTCGCTGTACGTGCCTACAACGCCAGCATCATCGCCTCCGCACCGCTGGTGGCGGTGAGCGCCAATTCGCCCTACCTGTTCGGCCACGACCTGTGGGCCGAGACGCGCATCCCCCTGTTCGAGCAATCGGTGGAAGTCGGTGGTTACGAAGAGGACGCCCACGGCCCCATGCGCCGCGTCAGTTTCGGCTCCGGCTATGCGCGGGCCTCGCTGCAGGAAGTGTTCACGGAAAACCTCGAACACTTCCCGGTACTGCTGCCGGTGCTGTTCGACGCCCCCCCCGAACACCTCGCCCACCTGCGCCTGCACAACGGCACCCTGTGGCGCTGGAACCGGCCGCTGATCGGCTTTACGCCTAGCAAAATTCGCAGTCCACAAAGTGACAAGCCCCACCTGCGCATCGAACAACGTGTGGTGCCCGCCGGGCCTACCATCGCCGATACCGTGGCCAACGCCGCCTTTTTCTACGGCCTCTGCTGGGCCCTGTGCCGGCAGGACGAGGCTGCCGAAATCCGGCTCCCCTTTGCCACCGCACGCGACAATTTTTATGCCGCCGCCCGCCACGGCCTCGACGCCCAGCTCATTTGGCTGGATGACAACAAACAACCGGCCCAATCACTGCTGTTGAAGACACTACTGCCGCTGGCCGCGCAGGGACTGGCGGATCTGGGCATCGACAGCGCCGAAGCCGGGCACTACCTCGGTATTATCGAAACGCGGGTGAAACACGCCTGCAACGGCGCCGCCTGGCAGCGCGCCTACGTCGCCCGCCACGGGACGGACATGACCGGCCTGCTGGCTGCCTATCTCGAACGCCAGCACCGCGGCGCGCCGGTGCATGAGTGGGATATTTGAAGGGTAGAGCAATACTTTCAGCCAGGCACGGCAGACGCAGGGGGAGGCACCGCCCACCACGACACTCTCCACCCTCACCAACCAAGCTGGTTTCAGGAGCGGTGACCGCAAGGCCGACCCTGTTCCGGTCCTCAATGCCAGGAATCAAATAATTATAAATAATCATCTATTTATAATTATTTGATTCTTTTATTATCATATATTTGTAATTTTTTAAGTATATTACTATCATATATATATGATATTTTTATGGCTGTTTACCATGCATAGGTGATTTTAATGCGCCCAAAAGATCGAGCCTCAGCCCGCCGCCATCTTGATAAGCGGTTGACTGAATTGGGAAAAAAAACAGAGTTACTTGCACGCCCACCACGCGGATGGATCAAGGCCATTCGTGAGGCCTTAGGCATGACAACCACCCAGATGGCAAAACGGCTGGGGGTTGTTCAGTCGCGCGCCGTTGCCATTGAGCAAGCGGAGACCAAAGGCACAATTACGCTAAACACCCTCAAAAAAGCGGCCCATGCCTTGGATTGCCGTCTGGTATATGCGTTGGTGCCAAGGAAGCCACTCGACGAATTGGTCGCCGAGCGCGCTGAACACCTCGCCAGGAAACGGCTGGAATCAACACGCCACAGCATGGCCCTCGAAGCCCAGCGCGTTGATGCAACGGACGAACAGGAACAGCTCAAGCGCATGATCCAAAACCTGCGGGATAAGGCAGGCTCCGAGCTTTGGGAGGAAGATGAATGACCGATCCACTGGATGAACAGGATGACGCATCCACCCCATTGACGGAAGAAGAGCGGGAACAGTTGACCCCCTCCTATATCACGCTGCGTTCGGAACTGAATGAAGCAGAACAGGCCAATATTCTGGAAGCAGAGGAATGGGCATTTTCACGCAAGCGTGATGTACTCGATGAGAAGTTCCTTAAAAATCTTCACAAGAGGATGTTTGGGTGGGTCTGGCGGTGGGCTGGCAAGTTCCGGCAATCGGAACGCAATATTGGAATCGATGCCTACCGCATCTCAACCGACCTTCGACAGCTTGTCGACGATTGTCGTTACTGGATTGAGAATGGCACCTATGATCCTGATGAAATCGCTACGCGGTTCCATCACCACCTGGTATTGATCCATCCTTTTCCGGATGGCAATGGTCGCCATGCCCGATTGGCAGCCGACCTGCTGCTAACAGCATCAGGCCGCCCTCGATTTACCTGGGGGCGCATTAATCTTGTTGAGGCCAGCGAGACACGAAAAGCATATGTCGCAGCTCTCCGGGCAGCTGACAACCATGATTACGGACCATTGCTTCAATTTGTCCGATCCTGATCCGCGCCATTCAAGAGAAAAGGCCGCCTATTTCTGGTGGGCGGTGCCCATCCTATAAGACCGTCCCTGAATTGTTATCCCGCCTGCTGAAAGAGATGAACATCCCGTTGCGGGAAGGGAATGGAAATACCTTCTTTGTCGAAGCTGAGTTTAACCTGTTCCATGAGATGAAAGTGCACAGGCCAGTAGTTCTCAGTATTGACCCAAACGCGAATCAGCAGATTGACGGAGCTATCGCCATGCTCCGCCACATAAATCTCATGCGCATGATCAGCGTCAGTAAGAATACGGTCATCACTGGTGATCACTTTACGCAGCACCTCTTTGGCAAAGAGAATGTCATCGTCATAACTGATGCCAAAGGTAAGATCGACTCGACGGGTAGGCTCACTAAAGACATTTTCTACGCAGCCATTGGAAAGATTGCCATTGGGGATGATCACTTTTTTGTTATCCAGGGTGAGGATGATCGTATTGAATACCTGAATTTCCCGCACCACGCCCAGATACCCCTGGGCATCAATAACATCACCCACCTTAAAGGGCTTAAAGAACAGGATAAGGAGGCCGCCGGCAAAGTTTGCCAAACTACCCTGCAGAGCAAGACCAATAGCAAGACCAGCGGCACCGAGTATGGCAATGAACGAGGTAGTCTCAACACCGACCATCGCGGCAACACTGATCAGCAGCAGAACCTTGAGAAGAACACCCAACAGATTATCCAGGAAGCTCCTTAGCGTGTCCTCGGTATGGCTCTTCTCCATGGCACGATTAAGCAACTTCACGACGGATTTAATCAGCCGCAAACCGACAACAAGAACGATCAACGCCAGCAACAGTTTAGGGCCGTAAGCCATGCTCAGACTGATCGCCTGATCCATATATTTTTCCAGGTTATCCATAGCAGTCTCTCAGGGTTATTGTTGTGTGGAATGTGTTAAACCAAGCTTACATATACTATGTCTCATCAAAAAATTGTGGGGGACACAC
>CAZTPE010000289.1:0-3586 GCA_964614545.1 uncultured Ectothiorhodospiraceae bacterium | reverse complement strand
GGCATTCGGCTGCGCATTGATGCTGGCCTCAAGATAGCTGCGTGCCTTGCCCCACAGGCCGTTGCGCAGACACAATCGTCCCGCCGTCAGCAGTGCCGTCGCATCCTGTCCATGCCCCACCAGGAATGACTCGGCCTGGATCAGCTGACGGGCTGGATCCGGCCCCTTGATGAGGCCGTACATCCTCAGCAGGTCATCACTACGATGGCGTTTGAGGGCACTCCGCAGCAGGGGCTCGCCCTCGGCATCCCTGCCAAAATCCCTCAGCCTCTGCAGATAGGTTAGCAACAGGGTCTCATCTTCGCACAGCGCCTTCGGCACCGTGGACCAGGTTTGCATCAATCCACCCACCTCGGTGCTGTCTCTCAGCAAGGCGGTATAAGCCTCTCGCGCCATGGTATCGAGGGTCTGTTTGTCGAATATCTTGCGCTTGCGCAATCTGGGCAGCAGCTCGATGAGATTCTTCCATTCACCCAGCTCCCGGTACAACTTGCCCAAGGGCTTGAGCACCTGTGGATGCGTCGGCTCCAGCTGGTACAGACGGTGCAGTGAGGCCAGCGCCTGTTCTTTCTGGTTCTGACTCAGTAGCAGTTCCACCTGGGTCAGGCCCACGGCGATATCGGCCTGGGCCGGGTTTTGGTGCGCCAGTTTCAGATAACGGTCTCGCCGGTCCTCCGCGCCCTGTTCCTGCGCGGCGCGTGCGGCGACCAGATAATTGAGTATCGGCGCTTCGCTCTGTCCGGCATATTTCAGCACCTGCCGTTCTGCCTGCCGCCACTGCCCCTCGGCCAGCTCGATGAGCCCGTAGGTCAACGCCTTCTGTGCCTTTTGCTCCCTGCGGTGCTTACGCCAGCCTCCCACGCTGCGCGGCACGGCCAGCAGCCGCACAATAGAGCGAATCGTGAAATAGAAGGCCGCAAAGACCAGCAACAGGAAGAACACCAGCAGGGCCAGGGAGGTTTCCACGCTCCAGGTGCCGACACCAATCAGCACATAACCCGGGTTGTCCTTGATGAGCAGAGCCAGCACCACGGCGCCGATAAGCGCCAGCATACAAATCAGCAGCAATTTGATCATTGTTCACTGCCCTCACGCTGTGCAGCCTCGACCTCTATGCCCAGGCTCTGCATGTATTTTCGCAGTACGCGCAGGGAATCACTGATATCCGGCAGGCTGGGTTGCAGATCTGCCTGCTGCAGATTCTGTAAAGATTCCAGCATGCCTTTCACCGCAGCAGACTCCTCATCAAAATTGGCCCTGAGCCAGTGAGCGGCTTCGTCCAGCAGCTGATGGAACAGGGCCGTGTCATGGCGCAGCAGGCTGAGCCGCGCCTGCTCCAGCTTCAGCTGCAGATTCTGCCGCATATACCACTCTTCCGACGGTGGACGCAGGGGCTCGATAGGTTTGTCCGCCCGGCGCACGACCACCAGCCCACGGATATCTTTCCACACCGCACTGGGAATATCTGCCCAATCCAGTGACTGATAGTCTTTCTGGCCGCCAGTGACCGTTGGCCCGGCGGTACGAACAGGCGGAGTATCCCGTAACGGCAGACTCTCCACCGTCTCAGCCAGGCTGGCCAGGGTCAGGGCCAAGCCCGTAATGTCAGGCTCCACTATCGCCTGCAACGCCGTGATCTCATTAGCTATGGCCTGACGCACCGGCACAAAGGCGGGATCACCAATGGCACGCAATTTCTGGTCCGCGGTCTGCAATGCCGCCAGTGCCGTACGACGGTCGTGTTCCAGGGCGAGGCGGGTATTGGCGACAATCAGCAGATACTCGATCTCCGCCAGACGCCAGGCCAGGGTAGTTCGACCCAGTGTCGTGGACATCTCCATCAATGCCGTGTTCAGCGCCTGCTGTTCGGCCTCGATGCGCTGACGCACACTGGCGGCGCTGTCCACCTCACTGTGAATCGCGCTGATTTCCTGCTTCAGCGTTTCCAACTGACTCAACTGTGTCAGTTGCTGCTGGTTGGCATCAATACTCGACTGCATCTCACCAAGGCGCTCGGCCAAGGCGGCGCTTTGCTGCTGCCGCTGCTGATTCTGCTGCTGCCCCTGCAGATAAAGGTAGTACACGCCAAGCGCCGTGAGGACGGCTAGCAGCAGGGCGAGAATGGCGACAAACAAACCAGCTGAGCCCTTTTTTTCTTCCTTTGCTGTTTCCTTTTCTTCCACCCCGGGGACATCGGCCGTCGTTGCTGTGGCGCTGGGGGACTTTGTTTCTTTCTTCTCGGCAACGGTGGCCGTTTTTTTCGGGGTGTTGGGAGGCTTTTTTGCGGCACTGGTTTCAGGCTTTTTCTGTGCGGCCTTCCCAGTAACCGTCGGCTTATCCTTCTCTGTCGCCGTCACCGCCGTTGTCTGTTCAGGCTTATCACTGGCGGAATGGCCTTCGGCTTTGGCATCCTGCGTCGCCCTACCGACTACATCCTTGTGGTCCTCCGCGGCCTTGCCCTTTACCGGCTTGGCTGACGGACTCTTTTCATTGTTCTGATTGCTTTGATTTTTCATCTCGATTCCTGCGCGTAGCACTTTGCGGCCTCAAGCAGCGCGGCGTCACTGGCCGCTCTGGCAACAATCGCCGGACGAATGAAGCCCAGTTCCTGTGCCAACGTGGCGCTGCGATCACTGATCACGACCAGCGTCGTCCCCAACAGACGCTCCCGATAACCGGCATCCACTCTCGCAAAGAGATTTCGCAGGCCTTCATTGCTGGTGATGATAATCATATCGAGCTTGCCCTTATCCCACGCCCGATACAACCGTTCTGGGTCAAGAGTACTCACAATTCGACGGTACACCTCGGCATAATCCACCTGTGCTCCACGCTCACTGAGCGTATCGGCCAGCAGGGCCCGGCCATTGCCGCCACGAAAAATGATGACCCGCTTTCCCTGCAGCGACTGTAGTTCAGGCAGGGCCAACAGGGCCTCGGAATTATAGGGCGCCGGGGGCAGGATATGGGCCGGCTGGCCGTGCGCCGCCAGTGCACGGGCCGTAGCCCGGCCGACAGCGGCGCGCAACAGGCTTTCGGGCAACGGCTGGCCGCCAAGGGCCTGATAGGTATGGTGCACGGCGTTGGCGCTGATGAAAATGGCCAGCTGGTCGTCGGAAAGGTCTTGCAGGCGGGCCTGCAGCGGCGCGATATCGGCCGGAGGAAGGATGTCGATAACGGGAAAGCGGAGGGCATGACCGCCCTCTGCTTCAATCAGTCGACACAGATTGTCTGCCTGGTGGGCCGGACGGGTCACGACAATGGTACAACCATCGAGAGCGCCGTGCCGGGTGTCCGCTAGCATAGTTAGTTAGCGCTTACTTCGCCTGAAATCGGCGCTGTGTGGATTTTTGGCGGCCATCAGGCATCGGCATAGACCGCCTTTAGAATTACCCCGGCACCGCGTGACAGCAGGTCGTCGGCCAGTGCCGTACCGAGTTTTTCGGCCTCTGCCGCCGAGCCCTCGATCTCGCCACGAATCACTTCCCCGCCGTCGGGACGGCCCACCAGTCCGCGCATGCGCAGGCGGGCTCCATCCAGTTCGGCGAAGCCGGCGATGGGCACCTGACAGCCGCCTTCGAGACGG
>CAZTPE010000288.1:0-3617 GCA_964614545.1 uncultured Ectothiorhodospiraceae bacterium | reverse complement strand
GCTACTGCGGTTTCGAGCCGACCACGGTAGTGGATTTGACCGGTGATGCGCCGGTGGTGCTGCGTGAAGGCTTGGGGGATGTGAGTGTGTTCAGCGATATTTAACCGGCCAACTATATTTGGCTTTCATCAGATAGTGCTTAACCTAAATCCTGCAAGTTGGTAGGTTGGGCAAAGCTACCGCGTCCTGCTATCGCTCTTTGCCTACATCCGTGTAGGCAAAGCGCAGCGTGCCCAACACCTCCATGCATCCCGTTGGGCACGTCGCTTCGCTCCTTTGCCCAACCTACGCGCTTAAGTCAGCGCCGTTCGGGTCTGACACACTGTTAGTGTAGACGACACACCCGCCGCGGATAACCAGGCACGATCTGCTAATGTAACGCCTATGCTAGACACTATAAACGAGACCCTGATCCCCCTCGCCATCGGCAGTGTGGCCTACTTCATCCTGCATTCCCTGTTGGCCTCACTGCGGGTGAAGGGTTTTGTGCAACAGCGCTTTCCCGCCGCCCTGCCCACCTACCGGCTGCTGTTCAACGCCCTGTCGATCATTTTACTGCTGCCGCTGCTGTGGCTGGTACACCGGGATCCCGGCCCCTTACTTTGGGCCTGGCAGGGGCCGTGGCACTGGCTGACGATGGCCCTGTCGGTTCTCGCCTTTGCCGGTTTCATCTGGGCGACCAGGGCCTACGACATGTCGGTCTTTATCGGCCTTCGTCAGTGGCGTGAGCGCCGGCAACAGGCGGAAGATCCGGGGGCGCTGCACATCTCTTCATTCCACCGCTTCGTCCGCCATCCCTGGTACTTCTTTGCTCTGCTGATCATCTGGAGCCGGGACCAATATCTCAACCAAAGCGTCTTTTACGCCCTCGCGACGGCCTATCTGATTATTGGTTCACGCCTGGAAGAAAGGAAACTGGTACATCAGTACGGAGATGCCTATCGACATTACCAGCGAAAGGTGCCGGGACTGATTCCCCTGCCCTGGCGTTGGCTGAGGGCCGATGAAACGGATGAACTGGTGCGACAGGCCACGGAGAAAAAAATCAAGCAAGCATAACGAAGTATGCCTCTGAAAATTTTCAGCTCTCTGGTGTAGGGTGGGCACCGCCCACCGGTGACATTCCACCCAAGCAGCGATGGTGGGCAGTGCCCACCCTACATAGTAAGAGGATTCTGTATTTTGTAGTGGCACATGCCTTAAGCTGAGAATTGCTTCGAGGCATATAGCGGAAAATAACAGGAATGGGGGAAGAAGGGGCCGGCCGTGAATCCCTCCACGGCCGGTAAAAAATACTCAGGAGGCCTTTTTGTAAATCAGCCCTGGATTCAACAACAACTCGTTCTTTTTCACCTGATCCAGCGGACAACCCTCGGTGTCACACTGCGCCAGTCGGTCGAAGACATAACGGGTATCCTGTTCCTGGATGAATTCGTAAATGGGCTTACCCAGATGTGAGCCAATCGATGGTCCATAGCGCCGTTCGTTCACGTTTGTTTCCTCTTGAGCCTGTTGTGAAGTGGCCTACTGTTTCTCAATAGACCACCCACTTCATCGTCCCGGTCGGCCCTCCCTTTAGATGGAATTTTCAGGACACCCGCTACATGCTCAAAGCTGTGAACGGAATCACAGATATCCTGCCGGTAAAGGTGGCTCACGCTTCTACAGATACGTTATCCGCCGGATGAATCCACCGCCAGGCGATTACGAAGGCCAGCAAGGCCGCCAGCGCGGCCAGCAGGTACGTGGTTTGCGGGCCCAGACTGGCCCAGGCCAGGCCGGCGAGGAAGCTGCCCACCGCACCACCGGCACCGAAGCTCAGGCTGCTGTAAAGCGCCTGCCCCTTGCCCTGATGGCGGCCGGTAAAATAGCGGTGAATCAGCTGTATCGCCACCGCGTGATAAATACCAAAGCTGGCCGCATGCAGGCCCTGGGCAAGAAGTACCACGGCCATCTCGTCGGGGAATTCGCCGATCAGCACCCAGCGCAGGGCGGTGAGTAACAGGCTCGCCAGCAGCAGCCGGCGCAGGCCGAAACGCGGCACCAGGCGGTACATGACGAGAAAGACGCCGACCTCCGCAATCACCCCCAGCGCCCACAGCTGACCGATCAGCGAGCGCGAATAGCCCTGCTCCTCCATGTAAATGGTGTAGAAGGTGTAATAGGGCCCATGGCTGGCTTGCAGCAGAAAACAGACCACCAGCAGGGCCACCACCTCGGGGCGCATCAGCACCTTGCGCAGGGGTTCATGATCCAGCGGAAGATGCGCAGAGGCACTCTCAGGCACCGCCAGACTGGCCAGCCAGATACCGCCGAACAGCAGTATCAGCACTATGGGCAGGATGCCCACCCCCAGCGTATCCAGCATCGGACCGAGGGCCGCCACGGCGACGATGAAGCCGATGGAGCCCCACAGGCGGATGCCGCTGTAGCGGTGGCTGTCCCGTCCGAGATGATTGAGCGTGGTGGCCTCGAACTGCGGCAGGGTGGCATTCCAGAAAAAACTGAACACCATCATCACCACGGCCAGCCACCAGTAGTCTTCCACCAAAAATACCCCGGCAAAGGCAACCGCTCCCAGCAGGCAGCCGATGCGCACGATACGCATGCGGTAGCCGGTGTGGTCGGCGACCCAGCCCCAGATGTTGGGCGAGATGATCTTGGTGGCCATGATCAGGGCCATCAGGGTACCGATGGCGCGGGCATCGAAGCCCAACGATTTGAGGTACAGCGACCAGTAGGGAATCAGCGCGCCAATGGAGGCGAAATAGAAGAAGTAGAAGCCGGACAGCCGCCAGTAAGGGACTGCCCGGCCGTTACCGCCCGGCTCAGGCACCCGGGCTGGCGGGGATGATCGGCGTGCTGCTGGTCACATCGGCGTTCTGCGCGCGGTGGCGCAGCCAGTGGTCCATCAGGGTGATGGCCAGCATGGCCTCGGCGATAGGCGTGGCGCGGATGCCGACGCAGGGGTCGTGGCGGCCCTTGGTCACCACCTCCACTGGCTCGCCGGTCAGGTTCACACTACGCCCGGGCAGGCGCAGGCTGGAGGTGGCCTTGAGGGCGATGCTGACGGTGATGTCCTGCCCGGTGGAGATGCCGCCGAGGGTGCCACCCGCGTGGTTGCTGAGAAAGCCCTCGGGGGTGATTTCGTCGCGGTGCTCGGTGCCCTTCTGCGTCACGGACTCGAAGCCGGCGCCGATCTCCACGCCCTTCACCGCGTTGATGCTCATCATGGCGTGGGCGATCTCGGCGTCGAGGCGGTCAAAGATGGGCTCGCCCAGGCCCGGCGGCAGGCCGCTAGCCACCACGTTGATGCGCGCACCGACGGAATTGCCCTCCTTGCGCAGGGCGTCCATGTAGGCCTCCATCTCCGCCACCTTGGCGGCATCGGGACAGAAGAAGGGGTTGCGCGGCACCTCGTCCCAGTCGAACTGCTCGGCCTTGATGGGGCCCAGCTGGGCGAGATAACCACGGATGCGGGCGCCGAACTTCTCCGCCAGGTATTTCTTGGCGATGGCACCGGCGGCCACGCGCATGGCCGTCTCGCGAGCCGAGGAACGCCCGCCGCCGCGGTAGTCGCGAACACCGTATTTCTGCTGATAGGTGTAGTCGGCGTG
>CAZTPE010000287.1:0-3646 GCA_964614545.1 uncultured Ectothiorhodospiraceae bacterium | reverse complement strand
ATTTTAATAATCAAGAGGCGGCCGATCAAATTGGCTCCAGTCCACAACAACGTGTGTCGCTACGTAGCGGCATGTCGCCTTGGAAAAATATTGATCTGGACATGGTGTTTCGCTTTGTTGATACTAATTTTGTGGTAGGAAATTTTGGCACTGATGTTGTTAAAGATTATGTTTCGTTAGATATTCGTCTAGCCTGGCGGCCTGTAGATGGTATTGAGCTGTCGTTGGTCGGGCAGAATTTACTCGCGGGACAGCATCAGGAATACAGACAGGAATCCTTTACAAAACCTACTGAAATCGAGCGGGGAGTCTATGGCAAATTAACCTGGCAGTTTGGGCAATAAGGACGATTCGATGCTGGGTGTTATAAAAAAACTGGGAATCAGTCTTTGTCTGTTGATTTATTTCAGCAGCACGGCATCGGTACAAGCCCGATCTGTTGAAAAGCAGGCTGTGCTGACCGCTTTATCGATTAATCTTGCTCGATTTACTACCTGGCCTGAACGGAAGAATCCAGCCTTAAATTTGTGTGTTATTGGTGATAATGTTGTTCAAGAGTCATTTGCAGACATGAATAACATAACCATTAACAGTAAAACCTTGCGTATTTTAAATCGTTCGCGGCTTCGCTATTTAGCGCAATGCCAATTACTTTATGTCAGCACTTTGAAACCAACTGTTTTGAGACAGGTATTAGTAGAATTAAAATATCATCCGATTTTAACTATAGGGGAAGATATGGCATTTCTTAAAGCCGGGGGTATGGTGAGCCTGGAAAATCGCGATGGAAAAATGTATATAAATATTAATTTACCAGCCATTGAACAATCTGATTTGGTAATGAGTTCGAGAATTTTAAAATTGGCTAAAATTTTTGAGTTCTCAGGCGTTCAGGAATAAGGAAATAAAAAACTATGTTCCGATTTAACAACGCTTCGATTAAAGACAAATTACGATTGCTGTTAAGCATGAGTATTTTATTCATGCTGTTAATATCAGTTAGTATTTTAATGGTTAATTCTTTCCTTTCTAACCGTGCTATCTTAAATAATGAAGTCAGTGCCTTGGCAGAAGTGACCACATTAGCTATTGCACCTGCTTTTATCTTTGATAACAAAAAGGATGCCCAACAGACATTAGAAACACTGAAAGCGCATAAGGATATTGTTTATGCTGCTGTGTTAAAGTTGGGTGAACAGCAAGCTTTTGCTTATTATCAGCGTGAAGGTGACTGGCAATTACCTAAAGATATATTGGCTGGCTTTGATGCTTGCCAGGAATCTGAATTCTCATTAACCTTTCTTAGCGCTTGTAAGTCATTGATTCTTGAGGGCGTTAACTATGGTAATATTTTATTGGTTATCAGTTTGCATGATATTTACCAACGCTTGGCAAAAGAATTGGGGATTGCTCTACTCGGAATGATGCTCGCTTCCGGGGTGATTTTTTTGGTAATGGGGAAGTTTGCTAAAAAACTCAGTGATCCGATTCTGGAGTTATTAACAATCAGTGAAGAGGTCAGTCAATCAGGTGAATACGAGCAACGGGCAACTATTCAGTCAACGGATGAAATCGGTCGTCTGGGTCAAGCGTTTAATGGCATGCTTGACAAGATCCAGGATTGGAACAATGCTCTGACTCATCAAAAAGAACACCTTGAAGAAGTGGTAGCTGATCGCACGCAAGATTTGATGGAGTCAAAAGATCAAGCATTGGAATTAGCGGATCAAGCCCAAAAAGCTAGCCAGGCTAAATCTGAATTTTTGTCGGTCATGAGTCACGAGATTCGCACACCGCTGAATGCCATTATCGGTTATTCGGATTTACTGAAAGAATCACACCTGGATCAACAGCAAAGCGAATATAGCAATATCATTAACAAATCAAGTAATTCTCTGTTAAGCCAGATTAACGACATTCTTGATTTTTCTAAAATTGAAGCGGGGAAAATGGAACTGGACCTGGTTTGGTTTGATATTTATGAGTTATTAAACACCGTATTAGCCAGTAATCGACATAACAGCAGCAGCAAATCTTTGCTGTTAGATCATCAGGTTGATAGTGATTTGCCCCATTATTTATACGGGGATGAGCAAAAAATCCGGCAAATTCTGAATAACTTATTAAATAATTCAATTAAGTTTACTGAGCGTGGCTCGGTATCACTACAAGTAAAGACCGAGAAAGCTGTAACTGATTCATGTGTTGTGGTTATTTCAGTTAAGGATACTGGAATTGGTATTTCCGAACAGAAACAAGCGGCACTGTTTGATCCATTTACTCAGGCAGATGCCTCTAATACCCGAAAATATGGAGGTACTGGATTAGGCTTGGCTATTGTTAAAAAAATGGTTATCTTGCTGGGAGGTGATATTTCTTTCCGAAGTATTGAGGGTTTAGGCACTGAATTTATACTGAGATTGCCGCTTAAGCAAACAGCACCTGAATCTGAAAAGGAGCTGATAGTTAAACCTCGAATTGCTTTATTTGATGATACCTCTGAATCTACTTTTGCTATGCAGTTAAAGCAATTAGACTATCAAGTTGAGATTATTGATTCATCAAAAGAACAATTGTTACGGCAACAGCCGGCTTTAGTACAGGAGTATTCTGTACTACTGTTTACTCAAAGACGTATTGAGCAGGCTATACGTTGGCACGAATTAAAACTTCATAGTGAGCAGAGAATAGCCGCTGCGTATTGCGTAGAGGATAATGGTGATAGTGAAGAGATTAAGCGTTTAACGAATATGTCTCTCATTAGGGTTAGTCATGACAATCTTCACATGGTTGATCAGCTTAACAAACTAATCAATGCAGATTTGGCGGATGTTATTTTTAGCGAAATAGCGGATGAGCTAAAAGTGTTGGTTGTAGAAGACAATCCAGTTAATATGCTGATGGCTCAGACTATGCTTAAACAGACCGGCTTTAGAATTCTTACGGCTTCTAATGGACAATTGGCTGTGGATGCTTATAAATCGAATGATTTAGATTTGATTTTAATGGATTGTCAGATGCCGGTTATGGACGGTTTTGCAGCAAGTAAAGAAATACGCCAACTGGAAATGCAGACTGACAGACATACCCCGATCATTGCTTTGACAGCAAATGCCTTTAAGGAAGATAAGGAGGCTTGCCTTGCCGCAGGAATGGATGATTTTTTAAGTAAACCGTTTAAGAAAAAGCAATTGCTTGATGTTATGGAGCAGTGGCTAACAATAGATAAGCAACCAGAAAAAGATAAGCCGGATAATGAATCATTAACTCAAAAAGTATTAGATGAGTCCATAATTGAAGAACTAATCGAAATGGATGATCCAGGCTCTAAACAATTTATTACTCAGATTAGTACAACTTTTTTTACGAATGCCGAGCAAGTTTTTCAGCAAATTGAAACTGCTTTTTCAGAAAAGACGGTAGAAGTTATCGCAAAATATGCCCATCAATTAAAATCAAGCAGTAGCAATGTTGCAGCAATAAGATTATCTGATTTATTTAAGAAGCTAGAAGCAGTAGCTAAACAGGGTGATTTTCAGAAAGTGGAAAAATTATGGAAACCTATTGTTGAAGAATATCATCTGGTAGAAATGGCCTATGAAAAAATTCTCAAGGATTAAATGAGCTGCTATGGAACCCGATAAAA
>CAZTPE010000286.1:0-3648 GCA_964614545.1 uncultured Ectothiorhodospiraceae bacterium | reverse complement strand
CGTACCGCCGAGGCCCTGGGCGCCTGCGGTGAAGAATTTTCCTATGTGAACGTGCTGTCGGATCCGGAAGTCTTCGAGAATTTGCCACGTTTCGCCGACTGGCCCACCTTCCCCCAGCTGTACATTAACGGCGAGTTGATCGGCGGCTGTGACATCACCCTGGAGTTGTATCAGCAGGGTGAGTTGCAGAAGATGGTCAAGGAAGCGATGGCTGACAGGAAAAAGGAAGACGCCTGACGCAGCCCGGTAGAAGGGTGGGCATGTTTTTTGTGCCCACGCACAATCCGAATATCCTGCACTGCGTGTTCTCTGTGGTGAAAAACCAAAAGCCGAAGCGGCAACTGAGGCAGAGAAATCTATTGGGCGTAGGAGCGGGCCATGCCCGCGATAGTCTTGTTTTTCACCACAGAGGTTGCAGTTTTGGACATTGTGGGAGCGGCTTCAGCCGCGAATAAAAAGTAAGTTTTCTTCGCGGCTGAAGCCGCTCCCACGGATTAACGCAGCAATCGCGGGCATGGCCCGCTCCTACAGTCCGACAATCCACCCGATATACACCACCACCGCCCGGTATGCTCACCGTATTCTACGCGCTGGCCTTATGGTTCCGCCGACTCAGGCTCAACCTCATCGGCCGGCGCCGTGTCATAGGGGAGGCGAATGGTGAATACCGATCCTTCGCCGGGTGAGCTCTTTATGCTGATGTCACCGCCCATCATCTGGCAAATGCGGCGGCTGATGACCAGGCCCAGGCCGGTGCCGCCATATTTTCGCGTCGGCGATGAGTCCACCTGCACGAAATCCTGGAACAGCTGCCCGATCTGCTCGGCGGTCAGGCCGATGCCGGTATCGCGGATGGCGAACTCGACCCAGGGTCGATGGTTCTGCCTGACCGTCTGTATATCCAGGTCGACCTGGCCGTTTTCGGTGAATTTGCAGGCGTTGCTGAGCAGGTTCAGCAGTACCTGTTTCAGGCGCAGGGGGTCGCTGTGCAGGGTGGTGACCTCTGCCTGGCAGTTGACGCTCAGCCGGTTGCCGTTTTGTTTTGCCAGCGGCAGAACCGTGCTGACGACCTCCTCGATCAACGTGCAGACCTCGACCTGGCTGAGCTCCAGCTTCATCTTGCCGGCCTCGATCTTGGACAGGTCGAGGATGTCATTGATCAGGGTCAGGAGATGGTTGCCCGCCCCGCTGATGCGTTTCAGGTCGTCCGTGGTGGCTGGGTCGTCACCGTCGGCAAATTCCTCTTCCAGTAGTTCGCTATAGCCAATAATGGCATTGAGCGGAGTGCGCAGTTCATGGCTCATGTTGGCCAGAAACTCGCTCTTGGTCTTGCTCGCGTGGAGGGCTTCGTCACGGGCGACGGCCAGCTCTGTTGTGCGCTCGTTGACCCGCTGCTCCAGCAGGACATTCTGCTGCCGGAGCTCCCGGTCCCGTTCGGCGATGGTATCCATCATGCGGTTGAAGGCGTGGGCGATGACGGCGACCTCCTGGGGACCCTTGTGATCATCGGCGCGGGTGCTGTGATCACCGTTCTCGGCCTCACTCATGATGTGTGAAAGGGTATCGAGGGGGCGGGTCAGGCGTGCCGTGATGTGACGCAGAACCAGGAGCAGTACGCCGGCCAGGGTCAGGGATATGGCGATATTGCTGATGAAAATGCTGACGATGGTTCTGTTCAATGCCTCCTTGCCCAGCTCGACCTCGACATAGCCCAGCAATTCCGGCCCAGGATTGTCCGGGGCCAGCTCGGCGAGATCGTTGCTCACCTGCGTCTGCACGGGGGCGGTGAAGAACCAGCCATTGCGGGTTTCCACGATCTGCAACGCCTTGTTGGTGCCGATTTTGTGATGGTGCGGCGGGTGTTCCAGGCTGGAGTAGCCCATTTCCAGCAGCAGGGTGTCCGAGAGATCATGAATGGCGACGTAGTGGACATCGGGAAATTCCAGTGTTCCCTGTGCCGCATCCCGGGCGTTTTCGCCCTCACTATAGAGCAGTGCCAGGGTGCTCTGGCGCGCCAGGTTGCGGGTGATTTGCTGACCCTGCTCAATGAGGTTGTCCCGCGTCCGGCTGCTGCCCAGCAAAGAGGCGGCGAGCGATGAGATGAGGGCCAGGAAGACGATGCCGAGTGTGAAGGCAAGCGTGAGCTGGCGGCGAAAATTCGGACGCCGGCGCCTGCGGGTTGGCTTGGGGACTGGAGAACGGTTGTGGTGAACTGAGGCCATGATCAGGGGCGCGGAAATACCAGATTGAACTGGCGCTGCTGTTGATAGGAAATGCTCAGGCCAAGGTGGCTAGCGGTACGCAGATTAACGGCGATATTCACCTCGCTGGTCGGCCGCAGGCCGGGTTTGGTGCCGTTATCGATGATACGCAGGGCGAAGCGGCCCAGATCTCGCCCAAGCCCCTGCTTATCGGCGTAAAGGGAGAACAGTGCACCACGGCGCACATGGGCCGGGCTGCTGGAGAAGATCAGCAGGCGGCGCTGCCACGCCTCTTGCAGGAGATAGGACAGCAGTGATGTATCACCGGTCAGCGTGCTGTCCTGCAGCAACCACAGGGCATCGCGGCCAGACTTCATCTCGTTGACCAACTCGCGGTAGAGGCGGGCGGCACTGCGGATATTCGTCGCTGGACGGGCGATGAGTATCAATTTGTGCTGTTTTGCCGCCGCCTTGGCCAACGGCAGCAGCCACTGGTGCCGTTCAGGGTTATAGACCAGATAGACGCGTCGAGTCTCCGGTGCCAGCGCATGCAGGCGCTGGAACAGCAGTGAGGGCTTGGGCAGCAGGCTGATCGCCGGGTAGGCATTCATGTCGGCCTTGGACATGGACAGCAGGCCACCGGCAATGACGGGCGTCTTCAACTGCAGGGCCTTTACGGTCTGAATACCCCGCCGTCCCAAGGCAATGATGACATCGTTAGGCTGTTGTTCGATGCTCTGCTGCAGGGCTTCCATATCAGGCTCAGGGGGTACCGCCAGGGGAATGATGGCACCCCCAGTCGTCTCTTCGATGCCGTTGATAATCTGCTCGAACAGCGTAGCGTAGCTCCCCTTGGCCTCAGGATAGATGACTGTGATACGAGGCTGTGCCGCCAGTGAGGCACTGCATGGCCACAGTGTCAATAACAGCAGCCCCGCGCACACCCAGTTCAGGGCGTGGGCGAAGCGTGGGTGAATACAGCGCTTACTGGCCGGATTCACGACTGGCCACAGCAGGTATGGAGGGGTTGGTTTGTAACACTATGGGGGACGATTTCAGCCGCAAGACCGGCTTCCATGAATTGAACAGGGCTTCCCTAGGCATGCGAGGCTTGGGTCCGTAATCGCAGATATATGCGGGTATTAACAGATTCTGAATACCGATAGCCGATTCAGCGGTTCCTTGAATCATTGCGGGATCCTATCGGTCGACATCCGGTAAGCTTGAGCCAAGTGGACTCGGTGAATGAGGCATTGTTACCGTTCGGCGTTGGTAAGGCAGGGTACCGACTAAGGGGGGACGGAGACAAGTGCTTTTTTTCCTATTTGTACCAAGAGCCTGTTGGGTTTGGGTCATTATCGCGAGTATGAAGGGAGAGCGAGTCAAAGTTCAGCCTGTTAGGCGGCAAGTGAGATTTTCCCCTTCTCCCCCTGAGGGGAGAAGGCCG
>CAZTPE010000285.1:0-3664 GCA_964614545.1 uncultured Ectothiorhodospiraceae bacterium | reverse complement strand
CCGGCAGTTTCGTCCCCGCCAGCCGCGCCGTGATCGGCCCCTTCGACCGCATTTTTACCCGCATCGGCGCCTCCGACGACCTTGCCGGCGGCCGCTCCACCTTCATGGTGGAAATGACCGAGACCGCCAACATCCTGCACAATGCCACTGAGCGCAGCCTGGTCTTAATGGACGAAGTCGGCCGCGGCACGTCCACCTTCGATGGTCTGTCCCTGGCCTGGGCCTGCGCCGAACAACTGGCCGCCGGCGTGCGCGCCTTCAGCCTTTTCGCCACGCATTATTTTGAACTCACCACCTTACCGGAAGACTTGCCCGGCGTGGCCAATGTGCACCTCGATGCCGTGGAACATGGCGATGGCATCATCTTTATGCACACGGTCAAGGAAGGGCCAGCTAATCAAAGTTATGGCCTGCAGGTCGCGGCTCTGGCCGGCGTGCCACCCACCGTCATCGAACGCGCCCGCGAGCACCTGTTGCAACTGGAAGCCCAGAGCCTGCGCGAACAGTCCGCAGCACCCAGCGCGCAGCAGTTTTCCCTGTTCGACGAGGCGCCCCGCGAGGCCACATCACCCGCGCTCGACGCTCTGCGCGACATAAACCCCGACGAACTCACCCCGCGCCAGGCACTGGACGCCCTCTACCGCCTGCGTGAACTGCTGGATTCCGCCGGGTAGGTTGGCGGTGAGCGCAGCGAACCCCAACAAGCTGTGCAAGGCGTTGGGGTTCGTTCCTCACCGCCAACCTACCGGTCGAAAGATTTGTTGATGGTCATTCCGGCACAAGCTGGAATCCAATACGGCGATCAGCCACCGCCCTTTGCCGGTACCGGCCGGATCTCGCCGATGAACATGATGGCGGGAAAGCCACGCTTGAGTTCCTTGCTGTAGAAATTGGACATGAACACACCGTCGGCAAACTGCACACGGCTGCCCTTGGGCAGATCCGTGCGCGGCCCGGCCAGCCAGGCCACGGCACCATCGTCACGCTGCACCTGCAAATAGGAATAGCTGGCGGTCTTGAGATTCTCCACGATCACCGCCTCGTTGGGCAGCACGGCCCTGGCCGCCTCGCGCGCAGCGATGGCCTCGCGATGTTTTTTCGCCTCCTCCGGTATAGCCCAGAAACCGATGTCCCCATTGGTGTCGAAGGTGGCGTAATCCACGCTGCCGGGATAGCCCTGCAGGTTGCCACCACCGATGACGTAGATATGATCCCCCTTGATGACGATGTTCATGCCCTCACGCGGCGAGGCCATGGGGGTGGTTTCGGCCCAGGCCTCTACCCCACCCTCGGGCTTCAGGCGGGCCTTTTCGATGCTATCGAGATAGCGTGCGCCATCAAGCCCGCCAAGGGCATAGAGATAGTCACCGTGACGCGCCACCTCCAGACCGTAACGCCCGGTGAGCAGCGGTGCGGTGGCCTGCCAGGGATCGAGGAAGCCCGGCTCATCGGCCGTCTCGTGGCTCCATTCCACGTTTTTGATGCCCACCCCACGCACCTTGTCGTGACCACCGATCAGGTAGGCCCGACCATCGGCCGCCAGCGAACCGGAGATGTAACGCGAGACCGTCATGCGCTCATCCAGCACCAGCCACTCGTCCAGCGAGCCATCGGGCAGAATCTCGGCGCTTTCCACCGTGTCCAGCAGGATGCCGCCATAACCGCCAAAGGCGTAAATATGGTTGCCCAGCACCAGCAGACGCGAGCAGCGCCGCTTGACATTCAGCGCATGCTTTTCCAACTGCCAGGGGCCGAGCGTACCGTCGGCGAGAATCTCCGCACGCTCCACCGAGGTGAGCTGAATGCTGCCGTTGGGGCCACGTCCACCGCCGGCGACATAGACGTGGTTGCCACTGACCGAGGCGGTGAAGAAACCCCGCTCCACATTGAGGGAGGGTCCCGGCTGCCAGTCAGACAGACTGCCATCGGGCAGGATGCGGGCATACTCCGAACTGGCGCGGAATTCACGCCCGTCCACCCCGCCGATGAGGTGAATGACCCCGTTGACCTCCAGCGCTGCCGCACCAGAGCGGCTCACCAGGGTGTTTGGCCCCTGTTGCCAGCCCGGCACCCATTCTCGCGGCGGGGCGTCTTTCCCGCAGGCTGCCAGCAGCAAGCCGCAAAACAGGATCAGCAAACCGCGTACAAAACATCTTTTCATGTCATCTCCCCGCCAAAAATCAAATTACTGCCAATTTTCTGCCACAGGCTACAGGGCGCTTCTCATAATTTGAAGTACCCTTTACACTATCCACTCGTGACTACCGCCGAGCGTCACCCAGCCGGAGAAATTTCATGACCTACGTCGTCACCGAAAACTGCATCAAATGTAAATACACGGATTGTGTGGAAGTCTGTCCGGTAGACTGTTTCCATGAAGGCCCCAATTTCCTGGTCATCGATCCGGAGGAATGCATCGACTGCACCCTCTGCGTGCCCGAATGCCCGGCCGAGGCCATCTTTGCCGAGGACGACGTGCCGGAGGATCAGGAACAGTTTCTGGAATTGAATGCCGAACTGGCGAAAGAGTGGCCGGTGATCACGGAAATGAAAGATCCCCCGCCCGATGCCAAGGAATGGGATGGCAAACCCGATAAACTGAAGTACCTCGAACGCTGATTGCCCTGTCTCAGTCGCATCAGGAATTGCGCGCCGAAGCCCCACCAGTGATGGCGGCAGGAAATGCGGGTAGGATGTGAGTCGCCCACTGTACGGGCAGGTTGATCAATACCCCGTAATAACGAAGCAAAACCGCAGAATTTTTTAACGCCTATAAAAGTGAAGGCGGCCCGTCCCGGTAGCCGCCTTCGTTACCTCCTTGCCGGCCAATCCCTGACCGTGTCGATCCTTCGACGAACTATCCCTGCAGCCATCCTTGATGTCATCCTTGGTTTGCCCGAAGGCAAATGAAGAATTGAGTAAAAGAATATCAGAGAAAAATGACTTAACAAGGGGGCAAAACAGGCGGACTAAATACAACTTTCAGATAACAGTCAATTTAATTTCATTTTCTGCAATATAAACAAGCCGGTAATCCACCAATGCCCGGCAGTGACGTAAATAGTGCCCTTGGGGGATTACAGATATTTCAGAAAATTCCTACAAAACCGAGGCCGCAGAGATGACGTTTGGCCAGTGAAACTGCGGCACAGAACCAGCCAATAATCCGCTGGGACACGATCACCTGGATGTTTCATGAATTCATGAAACATCCAGGCTCAGGCAAGAATCTGTCTGTGGGTGTTTTACGGGCATTCCGCAGCATACGGTAATGCCCGCCCTTCGCTGCGTCCTAATTTATTGCCTCACTTGGGCTGCTCCAGCATCTGCAACAGGCGCTGCGGCTCCACATAGCCCGGAATAACCCGTCCGTTATCCAACACCAGCGTGGGGGTGCCGGTCACGCCAACAGCACGGGCAGCGGCCATGTGCTCCTGCACCGGATTGTCACACTCACGCTTTGGTGGTGTCGCGCCCGATTTGGCCTCGGTCATGGCCGTCTTGCGGTCTGCCGCACACCAAACAGACACGGCCTTGTGATACGACTCCGTATCCACCCCCGAGCGCGGAAAGGCCAGATAGCGCACGGTAATACCCAGTTTGTTGTAGTCAGCCATTTCGCGGTGCAGCTTGCGGCAGTAACCACAGTCGATATCGGTAAATG
>CAZTPE010000284.1:1985-3670 GCA_964614545.1 uncultured Ectothiorhodospiraceae bacterium | reverse complement strand
GATCTCGCGCCGGCGGCGCTCCAGCTGCGCGCGGGCGGCCTGCAGTTCGGCGCGCCGCTGGGTGGTTTGCGCCTGGGTCTCGCCACCGGTAGTGAGCGGCACGTCGAGGCTGATACCCACGCGCCAGGGATCATTGCCGCCACTTTCACGGCTGTAGGCGGATACCTCCGCCTGACCGTTGAGAACGGGGTACCTGCCCGCCTGCGCGGCGCTGAGGCGTTCACGCGCGCCCTGCACAGCGGCCTGCAGGGCGATCAGCTCCGGGTTGGCCGCTTCGGCGCTGGCGAACCAGGCCTCGACCTCGGGGATCTCGCGCTGCACATCCGGCAGCAACGGGGTCTCCAGCTCGGCGGGCAGCCTGCCACTGCGATTGATGAGATTGGCCAGCCTCTGGCGTGCCGTGCGCTGGCGGGTGCTGCTGGCGTATTGGCGGGCGCGGGTGAGTTGATAGATGCTCTCGAAGCGCAGTAGCTCAATGTCCGACAGCTGACCCAGCTCGTTACGCGACTGGGCACGGTCGAAATTAACATAACCGATGGACATGGCCTCGTTGTCGCGAATGGCCTCGAGATCCGCTAGCAAAACGTCGAAATAGGCCGCCATCACCGCCAGCCGGTATTGATTGAGGGCGTCGCGGTAACGCTGTTGCTGCGCCGCCAGATCGGCCTCGGCGGCGGCCTCCAGCGCCGCCGTGCGGCCAAAGTCGTACAGGCGCTTGCTCACCTCCAGGCGCAGGCGATGGTCCTGCTTTGAAGGGTCGTGGGCAAGGGGCGAAGGCTCGATCCAGTGCAGGCGCGCCAGCAGAGAGCTGCGCAGGCCGTAGTTGCTCTCGGCCTGCAGCTGGACGGCGCGGGCCTGAAGCACGGCGGCCTCGGCCAGCTGCAGGTCGGGGTGACTCTGGTCGGCACGTTCGAGGACGAAGTCGAGGGTCAGGGGTTCCGGCCAATCCTGCACCGGCTCATCAGCCACCGCCGCCAGCGCTGACAGCATCAGGCACAGCAGGGCCGGCAGCATGAGTCCCCCGCTCCGTCTCATTGCGATTGCCGGGCGACGCGGGCCTTCTGGCGCTTGAACTTAGTGAAGCGCATCATCTTGTAATGGCCCTCAGCGATGAATTCGCCCAGCCAGAGGAATTCCTCCACCCCGGAGGTGGCGCCGGTATAGCGCATGATCTCCTTGCCATCGAGGTTATAAAAGACCATCACCGGCGTCGCACGCACGCGATTGGCCTTGAAGGCGAAGTCCTTCTGGGTGGTGGCATTGCCCTGAAAACCCACCATTTCCACATCGCCCTCGATGTCGATGGTGAAGATGCGGAAGTATTTGCGGAAGTATTCCTGCACCTCGGACTGGTTCAACACCGAGCGTTTCATGCGGTGGCAGAAGGGACATTCGTCCAGCTCGAAAAAGATCAGGATGCCTTTCTTGCCCTCGGCGCGGGCCGTCTCCAGTTCTTCCTGCAGGTCGCCCCAGGTTTCGTCAAAGAAGTGGGTGCCGGGGTCGCGTTTCTCGGCAGCGAGAGCCAGCGGACCCACCAGCAACAGGGCTAGAAGAAGGGAAACAATGACCCGGATCTGCAACAGCATGGCTTCCCGCCCCGTTTACTGGTCGGCCTCACTGCCGGCCTGCGGTGTGTTGTCTGTCTGCGGTATATCGTCTGTCTGCGGTATATCGTCTGTCTGCGG
>CAZTPE010000284.1:0-1885 GCA_964614545.1 uncultured Ectothiorhodospiraceae bacterium | reverse complement strand
GTCTGTCTGCGGTATATCGTCTGTCTGCGGTATATCGTCTGTCTGCGGCGTGGCGGCGGTCCGCGCCGCAATGAAATCAGCGATCAGTTTCGCGGTCACCGACCCCACCTGACGGGCTGCGATCTCACCATCGGGCGATATCAAGTAGGTGATGGGCAGGCCCGGAATTTCACCCAGCTCGCCGCTCGGCCCCGGCGTGCTGCGCAGGATGGGGTAGTTGATGAAATATTCTTCCGTGAACTGACGCAGCTTCTTGATGCCGACCTCTTCAAAACTGATACCCAGTACCACGGCGTCCTTGTCCTTGTGCTCTTCGTGAAAGTCCACCAATTCCGGGATTTCATCCAGGCAGGGCGGGCACCAGGTGGCCCAGTAGTTCACCACCACCCACTTGCCACGGTAGTCGGACAGACGGTGTTTGACGCCATTAATGTCCTCCAGCTCAAAATCCACCGGCTCGGCCACGACCGTACCACTGGTAGCAATAATCAGGCCCAGGCAGACCGAGAAGAGAAAACGTTGCATGCTGAAACTCATTTCCAGGAATGGGCGGCACGGGTCAATAACCCATACCGGAAGTCAGGAAGACATCTTAGCGCGAAGCGGGGGATGGGTAAAAGGCCGGACTAGACGGACGCACTGCCACCGATGGTCTCGATAATGCCGTAATTCATCGCCAGGCGCGCCAGTTCCACATCGCTGTCCACGCCGAGCTTTTCGTACAGGCGGTGACGGTAGGTGCTGATGGTCTTGGGACTGAGACAGAGCTTGTCGGAGATAACCTGTGTTTTCTGTCCCTGGGTCAGCATCAGCATCACCTGCATTTCGCGCGGAGACAGGTTATCGAAGGGGGTGCTGGCGCCACCGGGGGTACGCTTCAGCGCCAGGGTCTGGGCAATGTCGGCACCAATGTAGCGTTCACCGCCGGCAACGACCTTGATCGCGGTGATGATCTCCTCCACTGCGCAGCCCTTGGTGAGATAGCCGCTGGCGCCGGCCTTCAGCATGCGGCTGGGAAAGGGCTCGTCGGCATGCACCGAGACCACAATAACCTTCAGCTTCGGCAGCAGCTGCGCCAGTTTACGGGTAGCCTCCAGGCCGCCGATACCGGGCATGCTGACATCCATCAGCACCACATCGGGTTTTTTTGTGCTGGCAACCAGGATGGCCTCTTCGCCACTGGCGGCCTCGGCGACCACACGAATGCCCGGCGCATCATTGAGGATGCGGGTTATTCCCGTTCGCACCAGTTCGTGGTCATCAACCACCATAACTTTGATCATAATCCCTCCCGAAATCCCGCCGACTGTGTAAGCATGCTTGCTTGAACGGCTGGGCCAATTCCATTTAGATTCATTTTAACCTGAATCCGTGGCTTCAGGTTGTAAGTAACGCACTGCAGGCAATTCCTCACCTGTAATATCAAATATTCCGCCACAAGAGACGCTCGGCCTCATCACGGCGTCCCGGTGTGCCGACATCCACCCAGCGTCCGCTATAACACTCGCCGCTCACCTGCCCCTGGGCCATGGCCCGGCGCAGCAAAGGGGCCAGTGGGAAACGCCCCTCTTCACAGCCCTCGAACAGGCGTGGGGAATAGAGGCCGATGCCGCTGAACGTCAATCTCGTCGCGCCGGCTTCTGCGTCGTCATCCGTAACGCGGCCGTCGGCGAGAAAGAAATCGCCCGCCGCATGATGGGCAGGGTTTGTCACTAACAGCAGATGTGCCAGGCCGGTGAGGCGTGAAGGCAGGCGGGAAAAATTGTAGTCCGTGCACACATCGCCGTTAACCACCAGAAACGGTGCGTCACCCAGCAACGGCAACGCATGATAGATGCCGCCGCCGGTCTCCAGCGCCTGCTCACCCTCCGGCGAATAGACGATG
>CAZTPE010000283.1:0-3678 GCA_964614545.1 uncultured Ectothiorhodospiraceae bacterium | reverse complement strand
ACGCGGATCCACAACAATAAGTGGGAAGCCCCGCTTCTCGCGCGCCTCGCGCATACGCCAGTAGATGATGGGATGCTGCTCGGGCAGATTGGAACCGAAGGTGATCAGGCAATCGGTCTGTTCGAAGTCATCGTAGCAGCCGGGCGGACCGTCGGAGCCGAAGGAACGTTTGTAGCCGGACACCGCCGAGGCCATGCACAGGGTGGTGTTGCCGTCGTAGTTATTGGTGCCGATCACCGCGCGCGACAGCTTGCCCAGGGTATAAAATTCCTCGGTGAGCAGCTGGCCGGTGGAGACGATGGCGAAGGCGTCACGGCCGTATTTTTCCTGAATGCGCTGGATCTCGGCACCAGCCTTGTCCATCGCTTCATCCCAGCTGGTCTCGCGATAGTCTTCGGTGATTCGATCGCGGATCAACGGTTCCTCGCCACGACCCTTGGCATCGAAGATCTCGTGTTCGAAGATGCCCTTGACGCACAGCTTGCCACGGTTCACATCCGCCGAACCGACCCCGCGCGTGGACACCGGTTTGCCGTCGCCGTTGACACCCACCTCGATGGAGCAGCCGGTGGAGCAGTAACCGCAAGTAGTATACACCCACTTTTCCACGCCTTTATTGGCGATCTTGATGGGATTCTTTTTTCCGCGTCCGAAAAGCATGTCAGACCTCTAATCTTGATCTAGTCTTGAATAGTTGCCGTCATGCGGCATGCATACATCAACCTGTAGGAGCGGGCCATGCCCGCGATTTGTTTTTGTAAATATCAATCGCAGGCATGGCCCGCTCCTACCAAAGAGCCTCAGCTTGACGACAGATTCAAAAACACCGTGCCGCTTTCCACCTTCACCGGATAGGTGGCGGCACAACCTTCATCGGGCGCCACAGCCTCACCGGTGGCCAGTTCGATGTTCCAGCTGTGCAGCGGACAGGTGACCTTGTCGCCGTGCACGATGCCCTGACTCAGCGGCCCACCCTCGTGGGGGCAGGAATCGCGCAGGGCGAAGATCTTGTCGTCATGGGTGCGGAAGATGCCGATGTCGCCCTCGGCGGTCTTCACAACGCGGGCGCCCAGCTTGGGGATGTCTTCGACGCTGCCTACTTCAATCCAGTCACTCATTTTGTTTTACCTTTATATTCCTGATTTGCCACAGAGACACAGAGGACACAGAGAGAAAAAATGATTTCTTCGTCATTCCGGGCGAAGCGTGGCGAAGATTCGGAATCCAGTATCGCGAAATAACCATGTCGCTGGATTCCGGCCTGTGCCGGAATGACGGCATTTTCAAATTCGTGCTTTCTCTGTGTGCTCCGTGTCTCTGTGGCAAAAGATTGTTTTTGAACCCACTCGATCAACCGATCTGCTTCAGCGGCTCAAATTCCTTGCGGAGATCGGCCTTCTCGGCATGCTCGGCCCAGGGGTCGATCTGTGCATATTTCTGCGACTCGGCAAAACGCTCGGCCAGGGCCCTGCGGTTTTCGTCACTCTCTATCACGTTCTGCTGGATGTGGCTGAGACCGACACGCTCCACCCAGGGCGCGGTGCGCTCCAGGTAGTGCCCCTCTTCGCGATAGAGCTGGGTGAAGGCGGCGCAGTATTCCATCACCTCCTCTTCCGTTTCCACTTTGCCGAGCAGGTCGGTGACACGCACAGTGATGCCACCGTTACCGCCCACATGCAGCTCGTAGCCGGAATCAACGCAGACCACACCGAAGTCCTTGATGGTGGCCTCGGCGCAGTTACGCGGACAGCCGGAAACGGCGATCTTGAACTTGTGCGGCATCCACGAACCCCAGGTGAGCTGTTCCAGCTTCACACCCAGGCCGGTGGAATTCTGGGTGCCAAAACGGCACCAGGTCTTGCCAATGCAGGTCTTCACCGTGCGCAGGGATTTTCCGTAGGCATGGCCGGAAACCATGCCGGCCTTGTTGAGGTCGGCCCAGACGGCAGGCAGGTCTTCCTTCTTGATGCCGAACAGGTCAATGCGCTGACCGCCGGTGACTTTCATTTCGGGCACCTTGAACTTGTCCACCACGTCGGCAATGGCGCGCAGCTCCTTGGGATTGGTCAGCCCACCCCACATGCGCGGCACCACGGAATAGGTGCCGTCTTTCTGAATGTTGGCGTGGGCACGCTCGTTGATGAAGCGCGACTGTGGGTCATCCTGCGCCTCGCCGGGCCAGGCGGCGATGAGATAGTAGTTGAGCGCCGGACGACAGGAGGCACAGCCGTCGGGCGTGTGCCAGTCCAGGGTCTCGACGACCTGGCGAATACTCATGAGCTTCTGCGCTTTGATCGCTGCGCGTACCTCATCATGGGTGTGCTCGGTGCACTTGCACATGGGCTTGGCGGACGGCGCCTCGGAATAATCACTGCCCAGGGTGTGGGCGAGGATCTGCTCCACGAGACCGGTGCAGGAGCCACAGGAGGCCGAGGCCTTGGTGTGGGAACGTACCTCGTCGAGAGTAAACAGGCCTTCCTGGGTGATGGCCGTGACGATGTCACCCTTGCTCACACCATTGCAGCCGCAGACCTCGGCATCATCGGCCATGCTGGCGGCCAGATTAGTGCCACCATGACCGGCATCACCCAGATGATGCTGACCCAACAGCAGGGAGCCGCGGATATCACTGACGTCGGTGCCATCACGCATCAGCTGGAAGTACCAGGCACCGTCTGCGGTGTCGCCATAAAGTACGCTGCCGAGAATTTTGTTGTTTCCGAGAACAATTTTTTTGTAGATGCCGCGCGCCGCATCCTGCATGACGATTTCTTCGCTGCTGTCATCTCCCATAAAATCACCGGCGGAAAACAGGTCGATACCGGTAACCTTGAGCTTGGTGGAGGTAATCGAACCCTCGTAGCGGGCGATGCCTATCTTGGCCAGATGATTGGCCGCCACCTTGGCCTGCTCGAACAGCGGTGCCACCAGGCCATAGGTCTGGCCGCGGTGCTGCACACATTCACCCACGGCGTAGATGCGCGGATCAAAGGTCTGCAGGGTGTCGTTGACCACCACGCCACGCTCGCAGTGCAGGCCGGCGTCCTTGGCCAGATCGGTGTTGGGACGGATGCCCACGGCCATCACCACCAGATCGGCGGCCACTTCCAGGCCACCCTTGAAACGCACGCCCTTGACCTGACCATCACCGAGAACGGCTTCAGTGCTGGCGCCCATGAGGAAGTTCAGGCCGCGCTCTTCCAGCGACTGCTTGAGCATGCCGCCGGAGACGGGATCCATCTGCCGTTCCATCAGGGTCTCCATCAGGTGCACCACGCTGACGTGCATGCCCTGCAGCTTGAGGCCGTTGGCGGCCTCCAGGCCCAGCAGACCACCGCCGATGACCACGGCGTGTTTGTGATTCTTCGCCGCCGTCAGCATGGCATCCACGTCCTTGATATCGCGGAAGCTGATCACGCCATCGAGATCGTTGCCGGGCACCGGCAGAATGATGGGATGTGAGCCGGTGGCCAGCAGCAGGCGATCATAGCTTTCCTCACGGCCGGTGTTGGTGATCAGCTTGCGCGCGCGACGATCGATGTCCACCACTTTTTCGTTGCTATGTAGAGTGATGCCGTTGTCTTCATACCACTGCAGATCGTTGAGCATGATGTCATTGATGGTCTTCTCGCCAGCCAGCACCGGAGAGAGCAGGATGCGGTTGTAATTGCCGTAGGG
>CAZTPE010000282.1:0-3692 GCA_964614545.1 uncultured Ectothiorhodospiraceae bacterium | reverse complement strand
GATCTCGCCCTTGTAGCGGCCGAACTCCAGCTTGTAGTCCACCAGCAGCAGGTCGGCATCGGCAAACAACCTGGTCAGGGTGTCGTTGACCTTGAAGGTCAGCTCCTTCATCTTCTCGATGGCCTCGTCATCGGCCCAGCCGAAGGAACGGATGTGGAACTCGTTGATCATCGGGTCGTGCAGCTCGTCATTCTTGAGGAAGAACTCGAAGGTGGGCGGATTGAGGTCGATGCCCTCCTCTACCCCCAAACGTTTGCAGATACTGCCGGCGGCGATGTTGCGCACCACGCACTCGATGGGAAACATGTCCAGCTTCTTCACCAGCGACTCTTCCGCCGAGATCACGCCTTCGTGATGGGTGGGCACGCCGGCCTCTTCCAGCTTCTGCATGATGAAGGCGCTGAATTTATTGTTGACCTCGCCCTTGCGTTCCAGCTTCTCGATCTTCTCACCGTCGAAGGCGGAGGTGTCATTGCGGTAATGCAGAATCAGGTGACCCGGGTCATCGGTAAGATAGACTGATTTTGCCTTGCCGGCATAGAGTTCTTCGCGTTTTTCCATAGTTGTCTCTCGTCGCTTTTCTTTAAAATCGGTAATGAACGAACACCCATTGTGGAATGGGAACGGTGGGAGCGGCTTCAGCCGCGATGCATCATTCAGCCCTTTCATCGCGGCTGAAGCCGTTCCCACAATCAATCGCCCGCCGCTGCTCCTTCGGGAAAATCAAACCTCGCGCCAATCCAGGCCAGCATCCTGATCGGCAACGGCCACCCAGTCGCTTTCACAGCCCAGCGCGGCGGCCAGGGCGGCGCGGGCCAGCACGGGCGTATTGTGCTTTTCGCTCAAATGCGCGGCCACCACCTGTGTCAGTCGGCCCGTCTCCAGCCTGCGCAGCAAATCTTCGGCCTGCGCATTACTCAGGTGTCCCTGACCGCCACCGACCCGGCGTTTCAGCGAGGGTGGATAATTGCCGTTATCCAGCAGTGACTTTTCGTGGTTACACTCCAGCATCAGGGCCTCGCAACCGCTGAGCTGTTCGGCAATGTGCGCAGTGGCACAGCCCACATCAGTGAGGATACCCAGCCGCCGCTCGCCATCGCTGAAGGCGAACTGACACGGCTCGCGGGCATCGTGCGGCACCGGGAAGGGCTGCACCTGCAGGTCACCGAGGGCAAATGCCTGGTGACTGCTGAAACAGTGCACTTCGGCCACCCTTCCCAGTCTGTCCAGTGCCAGGGTGCCGGCCGTGGCCCACACCGCCAGCCCGTACTTGCGCGCCAGCGCGCCCACGCCATTGATGTGATCGCCGTGTTCGTGGGTCACCACGATGGCACTCAACTCATCGCCGGATCTGCCCAGCCGAGCCAAGCGTCGCTCGGTCTCGCGCACGGAAAAACCGCAGTCCAGCAGTATGCAGGTGCCGGCATGCTCCACCAGCGTCGCATTGCCGCGGCTACCGCTGCCGAGAGAGGCAAATCTCACCGCCGCGCTACCACGAAATCAGCGCAGTTGGCCCTGGATCTGGGTCAGCAGATGCCTTGCCTGTCCGGAGTTATCCGGGTTGCCGACGGGGTCGAGCACACTGATCAGGGTTGCCTGGTCCGCCTCGGATATCTTCAGGGTATAGACCAGACGCACCGTGGCGCTCTCCGGCTTGCCATATTTGACTTCTTCTTCCGTTTTGCCGGATGCAACCTCGGTGTAGATTGAATAGATCCGGTTGGCGCGATCACGATCTTCAATGACGTAACCGAGGTTGTCGAGGGCAATGCCGACTCGCCGCCACACGGCTTCCCAGGGTGCGTCAATCCGCAGACGGACATTGCCGTCCTCGTCCCGGTCAATCTGGCCGTCCAGCGCCTTCAGCGGTAGGGCCTGGCCCACGTCCTCGTTGCCCAGGTAACGGGCCAGTCGATAAAGCATTTCGGCGGCACGCTCCTCATCCGGATTACGCAACTCCCACTCACCATCGGCAGTGCCCTCGGCCAGGGCCTCACTCACATATATCTCGGTGCTGCCGGGTACCTGACCCGGTTCAATGCGCAGGCGCAGGCGTTCGCGCAGGGCCGATTTGCCACCCGTGCCGGTCTCGACCGGCTTCCAGTCCGTTTCGATCATACCGATGCCCGGTTCATCCACGGCAATGCGATAGCCGTGTTGGCTGAGAAACTTGCGCGCCAGCGGCCACAGCTGTTCCGGCTCCACCTCGACCATGAGCCAGCGGTGACGGCCATCACGCACGATGCGCACGTCCTTCTGCGGAGGTAATACTCGCTGGGCGATACGTTCCAGCTCAGGCGCGCTGGTAACGCAATCCACCGAGGTCTTTGTCGGCTCCACCTCCGGCACCAGCAGCGGCGCCTTGCCCTGCGGCTTGACCAGGTCCGGCGGCACTTCCAACGGCGGCAACTCATTGACCTCGGTCGTCGTCGGTTTGTTGGACAACCAGCTGCATGCGCTCAACAAAAACAGGGCACACAATATGAATGAGACACGCAGAGGGGTTTTGGCTGCGCGAGAAAAAGAGGATACCTGCATAGGATTTTCCGGCTTAGGAGATAACGCCCGCCTGTCGCATGGCTTCACGCAACGGGCCACGGCAGGATTCGGACAGGGGGGTCAGCGGCAGACGAATACCGTCGGCGATCAAGCCCATTTCGAACAGGGCCCACTTGACAGGAATGGGGTTGGCTTCCAGAAACAGCTTCTGGTGCAACGGCATGAGACGCTGATTGATCCGCTCGGCCTCGGCACGATCGCCTCTCAGGGCAGCGGCGCACATGGCGTGCATATCGCGAGGGGCGACATTGGCGGTGACGGAGATATTGCCCCTTGCGCCGGCCAGGATCAGCTCCATGGCGGTGGCGTCATCGCCACTGTAGACGTCAAGCCGCTTACCGCAACGCTGCATAATCTCTTGTCCGCGCGCCAGATCACCGGTCGCTTCCTTGATGCCGACGATATTGGGAATGTCGGCCAGACGCTCGACCGTCTCGGGCAACATATCCACGGCGGTACGGCCCGGGACGTTGTAGAGAATCTGCGGAATCGACACCGCCTCGGCCACGGCCCGAAAGTGCTGGTACAGGCCTTCCTGGGTAGGCTTGTTGTAATACGGCGTCACCAGTAGACAGGCATCGGCGCCGGCATGCATGGCGCAGCGGGTCAGGTCGATGGCCTCGCGGGTGGCGTTGGAACCGGTACCGGCGATCACCGGGATACGGTTGGCGGCACGTTCCACCACGCGACGCACCACGTCGCAATGCTCTTTTTCGTCCAGCGTGGCGGACTCCCCGGTAGTGCCCATGGCGATAATGGCATCGGTGCCATTCTCCACATGGAATTCGACCAGTGCATCCAGCGCCTCGTTATCCACCGCGCCATCGGGGCGCATGGGGGTGACAAGGGCAACCATACTGCCGTGAAACATGGGGATTCTCCGCCGTGGGGACGCTTTCTGCGCCCGGAAATCAAAAGGGTGTCAATGGTACTGAGGGCATCGCCGCATGACAAGCAAGGGTGTGTGCATGGTAGTACGCAAGACAGTGCACCTGAACCCCGGCGACCATGGTGATAGAATCGCCGCATTCGCAACAAAAGGCACACCATGAACAACTATCTCGTCATCACCGCCCTCGGCGAAGACCGCCCGGGCA
Source organism: uncultured Ectothiorhodospiraceae bacterium (assembly GCA_964614545.1). Lineage (GTDB taxonomy): Bacteria > Pseudomonadota > Gammaproteobacteria > SZUA-152 > SZUA-152 > DRQN01. The sequence goes on along the minus strand of CAZTPE010000282.1, from coordinate 36 downwards.
TCGTCGGCCAGCTCTCCGAGGCCGTGCTGGACAGCG
>CAZTPE010000281.1:0-3717 GCA_964614545.1 uncultured Ectothiorhodospiraceae bacterium | reverse complement strand
TCAGCCATTTCGCGGTGCAGCTTGCGGCAGTAACCACAGTCGATATCGGTAAATGCGCTGACTGTGTACTTGGGGTTCTCGGCCGCAAAAATAATCATCGTCTTGGGGTTGATATCATTCACTACCTTGGCACGCCCCGCCTGACGCTTATCCTCTGACAGGTTGGTGCGGGTCTTCAGATCGAACAGATCACCTTCCAACAGATAGCGCCCGTCACTGGAAATATAGAGAACCTGTGCACCGTAAACGGCTTCGTACATACCGGGAAAGGGGGAGGCCGTGAGGCTGTCGGGATCGGCCTGCGGTACCGCGGTCTTGAGGGCCGCCCTTACCGTCGCCAGCTCTTCCTTCTCGCCGGCAGTGGCGCTGCCCACGACCGTCGCCATCGCCAAAGGCACGGCCAGAAAGGCCAGCAGTATCCCACGTGTCATTTTATTCATTCATCGTCCTCGTCAGCACCCGGCTGTTTTTGTTGGGCCTGAATCCGCGACTTCATGACGGATGCAGGTTGCGTTGTTAATCTCTGAAATTGGTAAATTGCAGCGGTAAATCCAGCTTCTGCTCGCGCAGCATGGCCATCACCTGCTGCAGGTCGTCACGCTTTTTCGCCGTCACGCGCACCTGCTCACCCTGTATCGCCGCCTGAACCTTGAGTTTCATTTCCTTGATCAGTTTGACGATTTTTCGTGCCACCTCCTTGTCCACACCCTGCCTCACGGTGACTTTCTGTTTGGCGCGGATACCGCTGCTCTCGGCTTCAGCGATATCGAGACAGCCGATATCCACCCCTCGTTTGACCATCTTTTTCTGCAAAATATCCATCATCTGCTGCAATTGGAATTCGTTTTCCGCAGCTAGTGTGATCTCGGTGCCCGACACTTCAAAATGGGCATCCGCACCCTTGAAGTCAAAACGGGTATTCACTTCGCGATTGGCCTGATCCACGGCATTACTCAGCTCGTGCATATCCACTTCGGAAACCACATCAAAAGACGGCATAGCGAATCCTCTGTCTGTTTATCAAGTCATCAAGCGGATCATCGAGCATCAGCCACGCGGATGATGCGCCGCGTGCAGCTCTTTCAGTCGCTCGTTGGCCACGTGAGTATAAATTTGCGTCGTGGACAAGTCACTGTGGCCAAGCAGCATCTGCACCACACGCAGGTCAGCGCCGTGATTGAGCAGGTGGGTGGCGAAGCTGTGGCGCAGGGTATGCGGCGACAGATGCCTGTGAATACCGGCCTGCTGCGCATGGCGCTTGATAAGATACCAGAAGGCCTGTCGCGTCAGCGGCCCGCCGCGCCGGGTGATAAATACCGCATCACACTGCCGTCCCTTGAGCAGTTCCGGCCGGGACGTCGACAGATAGCGTGCCAACCAGTCCAGCGCCTCCTCGCCGAGCGGCACCAACCGCACCTTGCCACCCTTGCCCTGGGTACGCAGCACACCCTGGCGCGTGTTGATCTCCCCCCGCTTCAGGTTCACCAGTTCGGAGACCCGCAGGCCGGTAGCGTACAACAACTCCAGCATGGCCCGGTCGCGCAGACCCAGCACATCACCGGTCTGCGGTGCCGCCAGCAGGGCCTCGACGTCAGCCTCGGTCAGCGTCTCCGGCAGCGGGCGCCCGACCTTTGGCGTATCGATGTGCTCCGTCGGATCCTGCTGTACGCGGCCTTCCCGAACAGAAAACCGGTAGAACCGCCGCAGACACGAGAGCTGCCGGGCAATAGTGCGGGGCCGGCTGCCAGCCTGGTACCGCCAAGCAAGAAAGTCTTGCAGCTGGCCGCGTCCCACCTGCAGCAGCCCGCAGCCCTGAGTCATCAGCCAGCGCGTAAAACCTTCCAGATCCCGCCGATAGGCCGACAGGGTATTGGCACTCAGACCCCGCTCCATCCACAGGGCATCGAGAAAACGCTCGATTTCCGCCTGTTCGCTGTCGGCCAGCGCCGTTTCAGTGCTGCGACTCATGGGCCAGCAGGGCCTGCTTGATGGGCATGAATCCGCCTCGCGTACTACCGGCAAAACCACCCAGCCCGGATTTCGCCACTACACGGTGACAGGGCAGCACCAGCGGCACGGGATTTCTGCGGCAGGCATTGCCCACCGCGCGCGCGCCACTGCCGATGTCGGCCGCAAGCTCACCGTAGCTCAGCGGCCCGCCAGCCGGAATCTCGCCCAAACGTCGCCAGACCCGCAACTGAAATTCGCTACCCTGCAAGTCCAGCGGCAGATCAAACCTCCAGCCGGGATCAGCAAAATAGTTTTCGAGCTGCATCGCCACCCGTTCCGCCAACGCTGTCGCCGGGACGATCTCACGCTGCAGGGGCAGAAATTCTATGCCGCTCAATCCGCGGACAGTGGTCTGAATTCCCAGCATCCACGCATCCGGCAACAGGGGCAGCGGAATGATCGCAGCAAAATTTTCTGCTTTCGGTATCACCCTACCTCCCCACACCAGCCCACAAAACCGGGACAAAAAAACGCCCGGCACGGGCCGGGCATTTTTTCTGCAGATCGTTGCTGCAGACAGTTTCGCTGGCAGACAAATTGTTTGCAGACAAGGGACTATGCATCCTCGTCGCGAGCCAACCGGCCGTGAGCTTAGAGTTTTTCCTTGATGCGCGCAGCCTTGCCCTGCAAGCCACGCAGGTAATACAGCTTGGCGCGACGCACGTCACCACGACGTTTGACCTTGATTTCGCTCACCATCGGGCTGTAGGTCTGAAACACACGCTCGACGCCCTCGCCATGGGAAATCTTACGCACGGTGAAAGAAGAGTTGAGGCCGCGGTTGCGCTTGGCAATCACCACGCCTTCATAGGCCTGCAGGCGCTCGCGGGTGCCTTCCTTGACCTTGACCTGAACGATGACCGTATCGCCCGGGCCAAACTCCGGAATTTCCTTGTTCATCTGCTCGGCTTCGAGTTCTTTAATGATATTGCTCATGATCTGCTCCACTATATTTGCGGCGGATTATACCGGTTTATTCAAGTTGATACTCAATTCTGTTCGTGCTCACGGATGAATTCCTGCAACAGCCGTTGCTGCTCCTCATCCAGCGGCCTACCCTGCAACAGTTCCGGGCGTCGCAGCCAGGTGCGTCCCAGCGCCTGCTTGCAGCGCCAGCGGCGGATGGCCGCGTGGTCACCGCTGAGCAGCACCGGCGGTACCGGTTCACCGTCGATCACCTCAGGCCGCGTGTAGTGCGGGTGATCGAGCAGGCCATCCGTAAAGGAGTCCTGCTCGGCCGAATCCTCGTGGCCCAGCGCACCCGGCAACAGCCGTGTGACACCATCGATCAGCACCATCGCGGCCAGTTCACCGCCGCTCAGCACGTAATCACCGATGGACCATTCCTGGTCGATCTCGGCCGTGATCAGGCGCTCGTCGACGCCTTCGTAGCGGCTCGCCACCAGCACCATACCCGGCAGCGCGGACAGCTCGCGCAAGCCCGCCTGATCCAGCACCCGCCCCTGCGGGGAGAGGTGGATCACCGGCGCGCCCTGCGGCGCCTGCCGTTTGGCAGCGCGGATGGCGGCGCGTAGGGGCTCCACCATCATCACCATGCCGGGGCCGCCGCCGTAGGGACGGTCGTCCACCGTGCGGTGACGGTCGCGGGTGTAGTCGCGCGGATTCCAGTGCGCCACTTCCAGCAGACCGCGCTCCACGGCGCGGCCGCTGATGCCGGACTCCGTCACGGCATCCAGCATTTCCGGG
>CAZTPE010000280.1:0-3717 GCA_964614545.1 uncultured Ectothiorhodospiraceae bacterium | reverse complement strand
AGATGTAGGGGTCGATATCTCGCTTGTCGAGCTTGTGATATTCTCGAAACCAGTCGACGATAGCCCGTCCGTCACCGGACTGCAGGCCACAGTACAATTCGGTGCGATTGCAGGTGGAGACGATGGCCGCCTCTTGAATCTGCGGACGCGAAACCAGATCTTTTAGGGCATCCATTAGCTGTCCGGGGGCAAACGCCACCCGTTCACGGATATCTACCGGAGCTGTTTTATGGTTGATGCCGAAGGCTAGAAGAGACATGCAGCAGTAGTGTTTAACACCCAAAAATGAACGCAAGATTCTGCGTGATATGTCGAAGTAATACAAGTTAAGCCTTCGGTATCGTTGCCGGGAGCGGGGGTTCGTGGGCTGCCAGAGCGAATAAACTACGCCCAATGTGGTCGAATGAAAGTGCTGGCCCGTCTCCGGGGTCATTATGGAGTTATCGATGAAGCCATTGATTTTTGTCTTGCTGGCCGCTGTGGCCGTGACAGGCTGTGCCGTCAGTCCGCTGGATACCACACCATCGAAGGTGCCGGATTCAGATACCGTAACCGCTCCGGCACTGCCGGATGCACCCGTGGCGCAGAGGGACATCCCGCCGGAAGTCATGTATCAGCTGCTGGTCGCGGATATCGCCTCGCAGCGCGGCCAGTTGGGTGTTGCCGTCGCCAACTACCAGGCGGCCGCGAAGACGGTTCGCGCCCCCCGCCTTGCCGAACGTGCGGCCCGTGTGGCGATATTCGCCAAGGCGCTGAAACCGGCACTGGAAGCGGCAACTCTATGGGTCGAACTGGCGCCGGAAAGTCCCGATGCGCGCCGCATGCTGGGGGCATTGTTGCTGACCTTCGGTCGTGCGCCGGAGGCAGAGGCTCAGTTTGATGCCTATCTCGTCCTGTCCACGGATCTGCCCAACCATGGTTTTCAGCAGGTCGCCAATCAGCTGGCGCGCGAACAAAACCGCGTGGCTGCGATGACGGTGATGGAAAACCTGCTCGCTACCCGCGAGGACGATCCCCACGCCTGGCTGGCCCATGCCTGGCTGTCCATGCGTCAGGGCAAGCTCGATCAGGCGCTGGCGTCGGTGGACAAGGCCGAGGTGCTGAAGCCCGGCTGGCGGCAGGCCGTGGTGCTGCGGGCGCGGGTGATGGGCATGCAAGGGCGCAAGCAGGAGGCGGTGGATTACCTGGCCGCCCAACTCGATGGTGAGCTGTCTGATGATCCCGATGTGCGCATAACCTATGCGCGCCTGCTCACCGAGGTCAATCAGTTGGAACCGGCGCTGAAGGAGTTCAATGCGCTGGCCGAGGCCTACCCGAACAATGCCGAGGTGCGCTATGCCGCCGGTGTGTTGTCATTGCAGCTGAAGAAACTGGAGGCGGCCAAGACCCATCTTAAGGCCGTGCTGGGGTTGGGGCAGCGTATGCTGGAGGCCAATTTCTACCTGGGTCGGATTTACGAGCTGCAGGGCGACAAAGAGCAGGCGTTGGCACATTACCTGGCCGTGCGTCACGGCGAGTACTACATCAATGCCCATGCCCGCGCCGCCAGCCTGATGGTCGATGCCGGGCGCTTGGAGCAGGCCCGTAAACTGCTGCATTCCCTGCGAGTCCATCGTGATGAAGATCGTCAGCGCCTGTATCTGATCGAAGGCGAACTGCTTCGGCAGGCGGGTGAACATCAGGCGGCATTCGACTTTTTCAGTGAAAAACTGCAGGAGTTGCCGGACGACACTGCCCTGCGCTATGCCCGCGCTCTGCTCGCAGAACGGCTGGACAAGCTGGATCTGGCGGAGCAGGATCTACGCGCCATCATCGAGCGTGAGCCCAGTAACGCCCAGGCCCTCAATGCGCTGGGTTACACCCTGGCGGATCGCACTGACCGCTACGATGAGGCGCTGGACTATATTCAGCGTGCCCTGGCCGTCGAGCCTGAAGACGCGGCGATCATCGACAGTATGGGCTGGGTGCAGTACCGGATGGGCAATCTGGAAAAGGCCCGCGACTACCTGCGCAAGGCACTGAATCTGGTCAATGACCCGGAAATTGCCGCCCACCTTGGCGAAGTGCTGTGGAAACTGGGTGACAGGCAGGCCGCCATCGAGGTCTGGGAGTCGCATATGAAACAGTTTCCCGAGCATGATGGTTTACTCAAGGTGATGAAGCGGTTCGGCCTGTGATGGTGCGAGCCTTTGCCGCCCTTGCAACCATCCTGCTGCTGGCCGGTTGCGCCAGCCAGCCAAGCCAGCCGGCACTGACGTCGCACGAAGAGGCCCAGGCGTGGCAGGCGCACCAAGCCTTGGTGTCGGGGTTGGACGAATGGGCCTTGTTCGGTCGTATTTCGGTGCGCACAGAGGACGACAGCTGGAGCGGAAAGCTACGCTGGCGGCAGGGCGGTGAGGAGTTTCAGATTGCCTTCGATGCGCCGATGGGCATGGGCGCAGCCCGGCTGCGTAGCGACAATGCCGGTGTGCTCATGGAGGTGCCCAATGGCAAGGAATTCACCGCCCCCGATGCCGAAAGCCTGCTGTATCAATTTATTGGTATGCGCCTGCCGGTGGCCGGCTTGCGCTACTGGGTGACCGGGCTGCCGCAGCCGGGCATGCCGTCGAGTCTCGAATATGATGGCACCGGCCGTCTGGCGCGAATGCAGCAGGCCAGCTGGGATATCCGCTATCGGGGTTACATGCATGTGCAGAATGTCGATTTGCCGCAGAAGATCTTTATCGAAAACAGCCGGCTGAATGTACGTCTGGTAATCGAACGTTGGGATGTGCGGGCCTGACCTGTTCGATGCGGCACACACAGTTTCCATGAAAGACCTCTCTTCCATTTCATGGCCGGCCCCGGCCAAGCTCAACCTGTTTCTGCATATCACCGGCCGCCGCGAAGATGGCTATCACGAGCTGCAGACCCTGTTTCAGTTCGTCGACTTTGGCGATGAACTGTGCTTTCGCGTCGATGATAGCGGCGTGGTACGGCGCCGGGGGGCGATTGCCGGCGTGGCGGAAGATGCAGACCTGACGGTACGGGCGGCACGCCTGCTGCAGGCGGAAACCAGCTGTGCGCAGGGGGTGGAAATCCATATCGACAAGCGCCTGCCCATGGGCGGTGGTCTGGGTGGCGGCAGTTCCGATGCTGCCACTACGCTGGTGGCCCTCAACCGGCTGTGGGGCTTGGGGCTGTCGGAAGACCGCCTTGCCGCGCTGGGCCTGCGACTGGGTGCCGACGTGCCCGTGTTCGTGCGCGGCCGCGCCGCCTGGGCCGAGGGGGTGGGCGAAAGACTGCAAGCTGTTGACCTGCCGGAGCCCTGGTTCGTGATTCTGCAGCCCGATGCCCATGTTGCCACGGCAGAATTGTTCGCTGATCCGCAATTGACACGCGATCTTCAACCCATCAAAATACGCGATTACCTCGCCGGGGATGGGCAAAATGTGTTCGAGTCTCTGGTTCGGGCCGCCTACCCTGACGTCGATGCCGCGCTGACGTGGTTGAATGCGCGCGCGGCGGGCCGCATGACCGGCACCGGTGCCTGTGTCTTTGCCGCCTTTGAGCGCGAAGCGCAGGCGCGAGACGTGGCCGCGCAGGCCGAAGGCCGCTGGCGCACGATTTTCGCGCGGGGCTGCAACCGCTCGCCGTTGCTGGCGGTTTGCGGGGATTGAACAGATTTATTAATGGGCCGTCGCCAAGCGGTAAGGCACTGGGTTTTGATCTCAGCAT
>CAZTPE010000279.1:0-3722 GCA_964614545.1 uncultured Ectothiorhodospiraceae bacterium | reverse complement strand
TGATCGGTGCCTGGCTGGGCAGCCTGTATTACGGTATGCCGCTGGTGCTGATGTCGCCACTGGCCTTTCTGACCCGACCGGCGCGCTGGCTGTGGACTATCCACCAGCACCGCGGCACCCTGACTGCGGCGCCCAACTTTGCCTATGAGCTGTGTCTGAGTAAGGTGGAAGACAGCGATATCGAAGGGCTGGATCTAGCCAGCCTGCGGCTGGCCTTTAATGGCGCCGAGCCGGTCAGTCCTAACACGGTACGCCGTTTCAGCGAGCGTTTCGCCGCCTGTGGCTTCCGGCCGCAGGCCATGGCGCCGGTCTATGGTCTGGCCGAGGCTGCGGTGGGGCTGGCCTTTCCGCCTCCGGGCCGCGGCCCCCGTATCGATCGCATTGAGCGCGAAACCTTCATTACCCGCGGCAGGGCTATCCCGGTGTCGGATGCGGCCGAGGGGACGCTGGAGTTTGTCGCCTGTGGTCAGCCGTTGCCCGGTTACCAGATACGCATCGTTGATGCGACCAGCCGTGAACTGCCGGAGCGGGAGGAAGGACGGCTGGAATTCCAGGGGCCGTCGATGAGCAGCGGTTATTTTCGCAATCCTGAAGCGACTCGACGCCTGTTTGACGGGGCGTGGCTGGACTCCGGCGATCTGGCCTATGTCGCTGAGGGCGACATTTACCTGACCAGCCGGATCAAGGACATCATCATTCGCGGCGGGCGTAACATCTCTCCCTACGAGCTGGAGGAGGCTGTTGGCGACATCCATGGCATCCGCAAGGGCTGTGTGGCGGTGTTCGGCAGCCCTGACCCCGCTTCCGGCACCGAGCGGGTGATCGTCGTTGCCGAAATCCGCGAGAGAGAGGCGGTCACGCAGGAAGCGTTGCAGACTCAGATCCAGGCGGTAGCTTCAGATCTGCTGGGTATGCCGCCCGATGAAGTGGTGCTTGCGCCGGCGCATACGGTGCTGAAAACTTCCAGCGGCAAGATTCGCCGTGCTGCCGTGCGCGAGTTGTTCGAAACGGGGCAGATCGGCCGGCATCCGCACGCCGTGTGGTGGCAGGTTGTGCGCTTTGCCCTGGCCTCATTGCGGCCGCGCCTACGCAGTATGTGGCGGCGCTTCGCCGATACGGCTTATGCCGCTTACGCGCATTTCATCTTCTGGCTGCTGGCGCCTGTCGTATGGCTACTGATCGTGCTGTTGCCTCGTGCGTCCTGGCGGTGGGTGATAATGCGCCAGGCAGCACGGTTGCTTTTGCGTCTCGGCCGCATCCCGTTGTCGGTGGAAGGACTCGAACAATTGTCTCAGGAACAGGCCTGTGTGATTGTCAGCAACCATGCCAGCTACCTGGATGGCGTGATGCTGGTGGCGGCCCTGCCCATCGAGTTCTCTTTCGTGGCCAAAGCGGAGCTTGGCAGCCAGTTTATTCCAGGCCTGTTTTTGCGGCGCATTGGTACGGTGTTCGTGGAACGCTTCGACAAGCAACGTGGCGTGGCCGATGCTCGGCGTACAGTGCAAACGGTTCAGGCCGACCGTTCGCTGATGTTTTTTCCCGAGGGCACGTTTACCCGCATGCCGGGTCTGTTGCCGTTTCATATGGGCGCTTTTGTTGCTGCTGCCGAGGCCGGTGCGCCGGTGGTGCCGGTGACGATCCGCGGTACCCGCTCGTTGCTTCGCGGCGATTCCCACTTTCCGCACCGGGGAGGGGTGCGCGTTATTGTCGCTGCGCCGATCCTGCCGACAGGCACGGACTGGGCCGCCGCTGTGACATTGCGCGACGCCGCCCGCGCCGCTATCTTACAGCATCTGGGTGAACCGGATCTGTCGCAGGCGACGCCCTTCCTGTGACCGGTGGTGCAGTGAGTGGTGATGTCGGAGCGAAATTTTAATGCAAACCCATGAGTTTTTTCTTTACCTGCTGGTCATTCTCCTGACCGCACGAATCTTCGCAGAACTGGCGACACGTTTGCAGGCGCCGTCAGTCATCGGCGAGCTGTTCGCTGGCGTGGTACTGGGGCCAAGTCTGCTGGGCTGGATCGAACCGATCGAAGCGATCAAGCTGATGGCGGAGATTGGTATTATCCTGCTGCTGTTCGAGGTTGGTCTGGAGACCGATGTTAAACGTCTGGTGCGCACCGGGGTCAAGTCTCTGGTGGTAGCCACGGCAGGCTTTGTGCTGCCGCTGATTCTGGGCTTTGCACTGGGCTACTGGCTGTTCGGTCTGTCGCTGCTGGTATCGTTGTTTATTGGTGGCACACTCACCGCCACCAGCATCGGTATCACGGTGCGCGTTTTATCTGATCTCAAACGCCAGCAGGCGCCTGAGGGGCAGATTGTACTGGGTGCGGCCGTACTGGACGATGTGCTGGGCGTGGTGCTGTTGGCGCTGCTCTACGAGTTTTCCATCAGCGGCGGGGTGAGCCTGCTCAGCGCAGGTAAAGTACTGGTGTTCGTGGGCGCATTTTTCGTCCTTGCGCCTGTCGCCGCCAGGTTGATTTCATTGATCATCAAACGCTTCGATGCAGTCAGCGAAATCCCCGGTCTGCTGCCGACCACTATTGTATCGCTGGTGCTGTTCTTCGCCTGGCTGGCCCATGTCCTGGGGGCGCCGGAGTTGCTTGGCGGTTTTGCCGCAGGTCTTGCTCTGTCGAGACGCTTTTTTCTGCCATTGGGTATTGCCCTGCATGCTGATGAGCGTTTTGCGCATCGCATCGAAGAACAGATGAAGCCCATTGTTCAGCTTTTTACGCCGATCTTTTTCGTCTTTGTGGGGCTTTCTCTGAACCTGCACGAGATCGACTGGAGCTCGCCTTTTATCTGGGGGTTTTCACTCTCGTTGTTGTTAGCGGCGATTGGCGGCAAGATTATCGGTGCATTTCTTATCAATGAATCCTGGGCTGCACGCTGGGTAATTGGTATGGCCATGATACCCCGTGGTGAGGTGGGGCTCATTTTCGCCGAACTGGGCAGAGCAAGCGGCATATTCAGCAATGAAATCTATGCCGGTATGGTGATGGTGATCGCGCTGACCACGCTCTTGCCGCCCTTTGTTCTGAAGTGGTTCTACGGGCGTTACGGTGATCGCCTGCAGGCGGATCGGCAATAGACGAATAACGGCAGGCAGGATGGGTGGCTAGTCATCAGAGTGTTTGATTGTTCCGGTTATGTGTTTGACAAAGCCTATCGATAGATATAGTGTAATACCATTACCTTATCGATGAGGCCTAAATAATGAGAGCAGTAACAGTTTCCCCTAAATTCCAGGTCGTTATCCCCAAAGAAGTGCGAGATTCAATGGGGATAGTTTCAGGTCAAAAAATACAAATGTTGACCTACCGCAATCGTATAGAGCTGATTCCTATCAAACCAATGAAGAAAATGAAGGGATTCTTAAAGGGGATTGATACCGAAGTAAAGCGAGATAAAGATCGTATATGAACGTCATAGATTCCTCTGCATGGTTGTCTTATTTTGCGGGTGATGCCAATGCGAAAATATTTTCACGGCCTATCGAAGATATTGAAAAATTGATTGTTCCAAGTATTACTATTACTGAAGTTTTTAAATGCATTTTACGTCAACGTGGTGAGGATATGGCATTGGAAGCTATCGCTCATATGGAACAGGGAAGAGTTGTTGTGCTGGATGAAGCTTTGGCTGTCGATGCAGCCCAGTATGGCGTTGAATACAAGTTGCCATTGGCAGATAGCATAATTTACGCAACAGCAAAAAAAT
>CAZTPE010000278.1:0-3742 GCA_964614545.1 uncultured Ectothiorhodospiraceae bacterium | reverse complement strand
AGCGGAAGTTGCTCACCTGGCCCACGTGGAAACGGTGCATATTGATGCGTGTGGTTCCCGGCGAACACATCATGCCGCAAGAGGAACCGCCGAAACCACTGGCCTGGGTGATACCGGCGGTGGAGGCATATTGCTCATACTCATGGCACTTGAAGCACAGGTGGTCGTTGGATGCCGTATCTTCACCGGTGCCCAGGCGGTTGGTAAAGTCATTGGCCGCCGAGCCCGGCACGTTGCCGCTCCAGTCACCCTTGAGCAGAAAGTAATTACTCGACCCGTGCGGCCCCCACACGGCCCCGTTTTCCTGCCCCGGATCCGGATCGACGGTTCCTGCCGCCGTATTCGAGCCATGGCAGTCGGTGCAATACATGGTCTGGGTGCCGACTGCATTGTTGAAAGGGGTGATCCAGTTGTTGGCATTGGCTTGACGAACACCCGTTGTGCGACCCGTGTCATTCGTTACCGGATGCCAGCTGCGGTGGTTGTTGGTATTGAATAACGAATCCGCACCACCATCGATCCCCAGCGACATGCCCTCACCCTTGTGTAAATCCGGTGAGTTGTATTCCTGCGCCTGATTGGTGTACTGGCCCATGTTGTTCACCCCCGGAGGGGTAGTGACACCGCTGTCACCCAGATTGGGCGGGGTGTCGTAGGCGTAGTTGGAGTGGCATTTGAGGCACACTTGGTATTCACGTGTCACATAGGGCTCGGTGACATTGGTGGTGCCGGAGGTCCCCGGGTCACCACGCTTGACGATAAAGTCCGATGGTTCGAGATTGAAATTATTATTGGCGTACACCGGTTCCACACCCCAGGCGCCACGCAACACGCCAGAGGCAATATTGGTGTGTGGTGATGCGTTGTCGTGATCATGGGTACCTGCGGCGTCCATGCTGCCATTGAGGTTGCTGTCGAGAAAACTCCGCCGGCGCACGACACGGTGCGGGTTGTGGCAATCGGTGCATTCCACGTGACGATTGTTCAGGCTGCCACCCAGGCTGACCTTGCCCAGGGCGCCCTGGGACTCGATGAAGTCCTTGCCGCGCTGGGTCACGGCCCGCGAGTCAAAACCCAGGGTACCGATATCATGCATTTCCGAACCCGCCACCTGCTCGCTGTTGCGAATCGGCATGCGGAAGGCCATGTTGAAGTCGGTCTTGATATCCGGCACCTCGGTGTTCAGGCCCTGCGAGGTGAGGGTGCCACCGTCGCTGGAGTGGCAGGCGAAGCAGGTCTCCTCGATAGCCGCCTGACCACCCAGCCGTTCACCGCTGGGGCCGATGGGGCCATCCGTGCCTTCGCGCAGCAGGCGGCGTGAACCGGACACGCTGTGGGTGTCATGACAGGCCAGACAGGCGGTCTGCCATACGGCAGTGGGACCATCAGGGGAGGTGCTATTGGGGAAGTCATGCAGATTGGCCGCAGCGTCGGTATAGACCTCATCGGCTACCTCGGCGGTGGCATGCGCCGAACCCACCCAGCCGGCCTTGTCATGACAGGCCAGGCAGATGATATCGGTGGTCTCGTTAAAGACGGTGGTGGTGGGCGAAACCTTCTGGAAGCGATTCAGGCGCAGGAACTTGATACTTTTGGTCGGATCAGCGGCATCACGGATGTGCGGGTCGTGACAGCTGTTGCACTGCACCTCGGCATTATTGTTATCCAGCGGCACCAGTGGGTTTACGCCCGGCTGACGAACACCGATGTGCGCCGAGGTGCTGGGGTCGCGCAGTTCGCCGTCTGCGTTTGCCAGGGTGGTATCAAAACGGAATGAGATTGGATGATCATTACTCAGATCGGTGCCCAGGCGGCGGGTGAAACCCGTGTTTTCACCCAGCGCATCAGGCAGGGTGCCATCGACCTCAACGCCGGTCATGGCAATCTGCCCAGTGGCCCAGTCGCCATTCAGCACCCGCACCGCACCGATGGCGATGGTGCCGTCGTGACAGGACAGGCAGAGCTTGGACACACCATTGGGCTGATCCAGCGCAACACCCTCGGCGGTGGCATCCAGCGAACCGGAGTTGTAGGTGTCGTAGGTGGCGGTGGAGAGGCCGCGGTTCCACAGCGGTCCTTGCTGCAGGTTCGCGCCGTGCGGAGTATGACAGAAGACACAGAGTTCATCCTCTGTAGCCGCCTGCACATCGCGATTGGCCAGACTCGGCAGCCGGGAGAGGTTGTGTTTGGTGTTGCGGATATCCGAGACCCGGCTGCTGGGCAGGCCGCCCGCCGCCACACTCCCTACCCAGAGACTAGTGACAACACTGGTGACAACAAGGAGTACGGCAAGAACGACCTGCTTCCGGTATTGCGCCATAACCCCTCAGATTGCAAATACGGCTGCCCAACACAGACAGTGTCAGAGATAGAGCATGTATCGGCGCATTTGTTCAAAACTTGAGGGGTGTATCACAGAAAACAACGCGTCAAGCAACCAAGTATTCAGCTGCCTGGCCGATAACTCAAGGACGGGAAACAGGTGTCAGGTCGACAATGGGAGCGGATAACTTCGTGTTACTGCGGAGCTGTGGCTCACCGCTCTCTGCATCGAGAGAAAAGCGCAGCAGATGCTCGCCATCAACAGAAAGTACATAGGCCTCTTCACCGCTTGCCGACAGCCACAAACGCTTTGGCACCATCGGCAGCCTAAGTGGTTTCCCCACCGGTGCAATGGCACCCAGCGCTGTCTCTATGCGGTAGAGGGTCAGGTCGGCGGAATCACGATTGATGACGTACAGAAAACGTCCATTGGGGTGTGTCGCCAGCGCCAGCGGATGCTGCCCCGCCTTGAACGGTGAACCCGGCAGCGCCGAAAGCGCCCCGGTCTGGTGATGAATGCGATAGGCGGAAATATCATTGGATCCGGTATTGGCCACATAAGCATAGCGGCCGGTAGGGTCTACCGCCAGGGCAACGGGTGCCTTTCCAGCGGCATACGGCGAGCCGTGCCGCACACTCTCAAAGATCAGCGGGGTCACGTTGTTGCGGTAGCGGTAAATGGAAATATTGTCGGAACCGTTATTCACCACATAGGCGTAGCGTGACGCCGGATCCAGCGTAATGGCCACAGGCCGCTGGCCGGTGCTGACGGGTGAGCCACGCACCGGTTTGGGCAGTCCGGTATCGGGATCGATGTAATAGATGGACAGACTGTTGTCACCGGCATTGGTGACATACAGATACCAGCCATTGAGGTCGACGGCAATGTCGCTGGGCAACGCCTCAGCAGGCACTGCGCCATCGGCTAACGGCAGAAATTTCCCGCTCACCGCGGGGTCGATCTGGAAGGCCGTCACGGTGCCCTTGTCGCGGTCGGCTACATAGGCATATTTCCCGCCCGGCTTGACCGCCACGGCAACGCCGCTGGCAGCGGTTGCCGCCGCGGCCTGGTGCACCCGGCCATTGACGGCAATCTGCAAGCGACCCAGCCCATTTTTACCCAACGCGGTAAACATCTGCGCCTTGGCTGGAGCCGGGTCATCACCTTCCGCCAGGGTAAAGGCCCAGGGTGCAGAGCGTGTCCTCACCACTTCAAGGATTTCCAGAGCCCCCGTGTCCAGGTCCACGCCCATCTGCACCACATCGCTGGTGAGCATATTGATCACATAGGCATGCCGGCCATCGGCATTAAACGTAATGGCGGCGGGCATCTCCCCGCCGCTGGAAAAGGGCGAGCCCGGCAGCGGCGTCAGCCGGCCCGTCTCCGCATCCAGGGCGTGGGCCTCCAGCAGGTTGTCCC
>CAZTPE010000277.1:0-3748 GCA_964614545.1 uncultured Ectothiorhodospiraceae bacterium | reverse complement strand
CGGGAAGCTCATCGTAGTTTTTCACCCCCACCGTGGATTCACTCCAGCCCGGCATCTCTTCGTAGACCGGCTTGCAATCGGCAAAGGCCTCGGCGCCCACCGGTGGGGTCAGACGGTCTTCACCGCCGCAGGTATAGCCCACGCAAATACGGATGGTCTCCAGACCATCAAGCACGTCAAGCACGTCAAGCTTGGTGATGCACAGGCCGGTGATGCTGTTGATCTGGTTGGAACGGCGCAGAGACACGGCGTCGAACCAGCCACAGCGGCGCGCACGGCCGGTGGTGGAACCGAACTCGTTACCCTGTTTGGCCAAGTGCTCACCCACCGAATCCAGCAATTCTTCGCCGTCGTACAGCTCGGTCGGGAACGGCCCGGAACCGACACGGGTGGTGTAGGCCTTGGTGATACCGAGAATATAGTCGAAGGCAGCGGGCCCCACACCACTGCCGGTGGCGGCGCCGCCGGCGGTAGTATTGGACGAGGTCACGTAGGGATAGGTACCGTGGTCGATGTCCAGCAGCGCGCCTTGGGCACCTTCGAAGAGAATGCTCTCGCCACGCTTCTGCGCCTGATGCAGCAGCTCCGGAACATCCGCCACCATGGGCTGGATGCGCTCGCCGAGGGTCAGGGCCTCGTCCAGCACTTGCTGGAAGTCCACCGGTTCAGCCTTGTAATAGTGCTGCAGGACGAAGTTGTGGTAATCCAGCACCTCACCCAGCTTGGCGGCGAAGCGCTCGCGGTGGAACAGGTCGCCAAGACGCAGGCCACGACGCGATACCTTGTCTTCGTAGGCCGGGCCGATGCCGCGCCCGGTAGTGCCGATGGCGGCCTTGCCGCGCGCACGTTCGCGGGCCTGATCAAGGGCGATGTGATAGGGCAGGATCAGCGGGCAGGCCTCGGAGATGCGCAGACGCTTGGTGGCGGGAATGCCACGCGCCTCCAGCATCTCAATCTCCTCGATCAGCGCGGCCGGTGACACCACCACGCCATTGCCGATCAGGCAGGTGACACCATCGCGCAGGATGCCGGACGGGATCAGGTGCAGGACGGTCTTTTCACCGTCGATGACCAGGGTGTGACCGGCATTGTGGCCGCCCTGAAAACGCGTCACCGCATGGGCCTGCTCGGTGAGCAGATCGACGATCTTGCCCTTGCCTTCGTCACCCCATTGGGTGCCGATCACTACCACGTTCTTACCCATGACTACTGCTCACCTTTTACCTTCGAATTCTGAATCACCCACTGGCCGTCGATGGCCACGAGAATACGCTCGCAACCGGCCTCGGTCGCCCCTCCCGACTGCCCCGGAAGGCCGGCCACCACCCGCTCACCACTGGCGCGCAGGGCAACGACCTTTTCCGCCAGGCTGGCTTGCAGGGCAGCATCCTCGCAGGCCGGGACGAAAACACCACCGCTGGCCGCAGGCGCCACGTCCGCCAGCCTCATCAGGCCGTTGAGGTCGGCACTAAACCCAGTGGCGGGACGCGAGCGGCCGAACACCCGGCCGATATCGTCATAACGCCCACCCTGTGCAATGGCACGCCCCTGCCCCGGTACATAGGCGGCAAATACCACACCGGTGTGGTAATGGTAGCCGCGCAACTCGGCAAGGTCGAAATGCAACGCTACATCAGGGCGTTGCCGGCCGACAAATTCCGCCAGTCCTTCGAGCTGATCCAGGGCCGCGACGATGGCCGCATCATCACCCAGACAATGCCGGGCACGAGCCAAGACCTCGACACCACCGTTGAGCCAGGCCAGCTCCTTCAGGCGGGCGCCAATGTCATCGGCCAGCTGCCATTCACCCAGCAGAGCCTCGATCTCCGGCACGGCCTTGCGCTGCAGGGCGTCAAACAACTGCGATTCCTGCGTCTCACTAAGGCCGGCGGTGACGCTCAAGGCGCGGAAAATGCCCACGTGGCCCAGGTCAATGAAGACCTCGTCCACGCCCGCTGCTTGTAGGGTCTCCAGCATCAAGCAGAGCATTTCGCTGTCGCTCTCCACGCCGGCGTGACCGTACAACTCGGCACCAATCTGGGTAAAACTGCGAGAACCACCGAGGCCGTCGCCGCGGGTATTCAGCACCGTGCCGTGATAGCACAGGCGCACAGGCCCCGCGCGGTCGGCCAGTCGATGGGCGTCGATGCGCGCCACCTGCGGCGTCATGTCGGCGCGCACGCCCAGTAAGCGGCCGCTGGCCTGATCGGTCAGCTTGAAGGTCTGGATGTCGAGATCGTTGCCGGTGCCGGTGAGCAGGGAGTCGAGATATTCCACCAGTGGCGGCATCACCAGTTCGTAGCCCCAGCGCTGAAACAGATCCAGCAACTTGCGGCGCAGCCGGTCCAGCTCTGCGGCCTGCGGCGGCAGCAGTTCCTCAATGCCTTCCGGCAGCAGCCAACGGTCACTATTCATAATGACTATTCACAGTTAACTTCTAACCAGATACAGAAAGAAAAGCCCGGCAAGCATACTGACCAAGCCCATCATGCGCAGCTTGCGGTCATCCATTTCCAGCATGGTACTCAAGGCCTTGCGATAACCGCCTGGGGTCAGGAAGGGCAGCAATCCCTCAATCACCAGCACGAGCGCGAGCGCGCTAAATAAATCCTGCCACATCCGAACGGCCTGTTGAGACGAAAGAACAATTGATTATCGGCAAACAGCAAAACCCGCCGGAACATGAAATTCCGGCGGGCAAGGTGTTATTTAAAGTACTTGAAAAACTCCGAGTCCGGCTCGATAACCAGAATGTCGTCGCGACTGTTGAAGGTCGACTTATAGGCATTCAGGCTGCGATACAGGGAATAGAACTCGATGTCCTTGCCGTAGGTCTTGGCGTAGATATCCGTGGCCTTGGCATCGCCCTCACCACGCAATATCTCGGAATCACGATAGGCGTCGGCGATAAGAACCGTGCGTTGACGGTCGGCCTCGGCGCGAATACGCTCTGCCGCCTCGGCACCGCGTGAACGCAGATCCTTGGCAACACGCTGACGTTCGGCGCGCATGCGACGATACACCGAATCACTGATTTCCGCCGGGAAGTCGATACGCTTGATGCGCACATCGACAATCTCGATACCAAAGGCCTGGGCCTCTTTATTGGCCTGCGCCGTGATGAACTTCATGATCTCGGCACGCTCACCGGAAATAGCTTCCCTGATAGTGCGCTTGGCGAACTCACCACGCAGCCCGTCCTTGATGATCTGCGACAGACGTACGTTGGTAATCAGGATATCGCCACCGGTCGCGGTGTAGAAACTGGCCACATCATTGATCTTCCACTCGACGAAAGAATCCACGATGAGGTTTTTCTTCTCGCCGGTAAGGAAACGCTCGGGCTCGGCATCCAGGGTCTGGATGCGGGCATCAAATTTCCGCACATTATTGACGAACGGGGTCTTTAAATGGAGACCCGGATCAAAATCGGTGCGTACAATCTCACCCAAGCGGAACAGGATCGCCTTTTCGCGTTCGTCGACGGTAAAGATAGCGGCCGAGCCGATAAAGACAGCGATCACCAGAACGGCGCCAATAATAACTTTAAGCTGGGCCATTAGCGTTCTCCCCTGCCGCGAACATTGTCACGCGCACGTCGATCCAGTGAGGATGACTGCGACGCGCCGAGTGTTTCCACGATACGACGACTATCGCTCGCCGCAGCAGAGCGCCCACTCATCATCTGATCCAACGGCAAATACATGATGTTATTTCCACTCTTCACATCCACCATCACCTTGCTGCT
>CAZTPE010000276.1:1660-3756 GCA_964614545.1 uncultured Ectothiorhodospiraceae bacterium | reverse complement strand
GGCGTCAGCCGGCCCGTCTCCGCATCCAGGGCGTGGGCCTCCAGCAGGTTGTCCCGCGGCCTTGCCACATACACAAAGCGGCCGGAGGGGTGCACGGTCACGCTGTAGGGATTAAAGCCAGTGACAAAGGGGCTACCCTCAACCTCGGACAAGTGGCCATCCTCCGCGCCAAGACGAAAGACACTGATATTGGCGGAGGCCGCATTGACCACAAAGGCAAAACGTCCCTGTGGGTCTAGAGTCATGTGATAGGGCAAACCACCGGCGCTATCCGGCACGTCCTGCATGAGCTGGGCCAGATAGTCGATCTGCCCCATCTCGCCGACGGTGATCGGCGAACCCGATATCTCCGTCAACGCCCCGGTTTTCTGATCCAGCCGGAAAATCGAGATGCTGTTCGAATAGGCATTCATGGCGTAGAGAAAACGGCTGGATGGGTGCAGCACCACACTGCGGGGATGGCTCTGTGCCGGATAGGGTGAATCCGGCAGAGGGGTGACCGCACCGGTCTCGCTATCAAAGGTGTAGGCGCCCACGCCGGCATAGCGATGCGCCATATAGAGAAAGCGCCCCGAGGGGTGAAAAACGATACTGAAGGGCGCCCTGCCCTTGACGTCAAATGGCGAACCGGGCACCTTGTTGAGTTCGCCGTTGGCAGGGTTCAGGCGGAAAACGTAGACACGGTCGATCGACTGGGAAGTAGCGAGGACAAAGCGCCCCGAGGGATCCAGTACGACCTCTGGAGTGGACTTGCCGAGTGGTAGGTAGTCGAGAAATCGTAACTGGCCGGTCTCGGTATCCACAGTGTAGCGGGCCAAGCTGGCATCGAGATTATTGGCGCTGAAGGCAAAACGCTGGGGGCCCGCCTGTACGGAAGGCAGCCCCCCGGCCACCACCATCAAGGCGGCAAGAATGAGCAGACGGCAAGTCATCCGCCAGTCGCGTTGATGAAATACATCCCTCGGCAACTGCTCCCTGCGTTGCTCTCGACAATTGCTCCTGCATTGTTCTACCTTCGCCCGTCCATGGGCTCGTACCTCCTGCATCCATGCAGTCGTGTATTTCCCCCCTTTGGGGTCGCTGCGCGATCCCAATCCGCTCCTGGCGAATGGGTGCGGCGGATCAACACGGGCATTCAACATCATGCGAGTGATACGGGTTCCAGCCTTGGTACATTGAGGCTAGGGCACATTATTACAGGCTTCCGAGCTACCGCCACCGCCACCCATGCCGCCCATGCCACCCATGCCGCCGTTCATCCAGCCGACACCCACCCGGCCATTGCCCGGCGAACCGACGGAACCGCAATTGTTCGCACGCCAGCTGCCGCTGCGGGCGAAGCTGACGATCTTGTTCACCGCTCGGTTGTAGTATGGGCCATTGACATAGCCCGAGGTGGTGTTGTTACGCACCTGTGTGCCGGGAGGAAGTCCGCCCTCGGGACCCACGTCATTGAGATTGACGAGGAAATTCTTGTTCTTCCAGCCATGCGGCACGGCGACGTGACACAGGTTGCAGCGGAAGTTGGTCGTGATGGCCTCATGCGCGCGATGAAAGTTCCCTCCGCCCATGCCGCCCATACCGCCCAGACACATACAGCCCATGCCGGAGAAACCGCTGGCCTGTGTGCTACCCGTAGTGGCCGCATACTGCTCGTATTCGTGACACTTGAAGCAGAGATGATCAGAGGTGTCGGTGCCGCTGTCGTCATCACCGGTGCCCGGACGGTTAGTAAAGTCATTCTCTGGCGATCCCGGCACGTTGCCGCTCCAGTCACCCTTGAGCAGGAAGTAGTTGGTCGAGCCGTGGGGCCCCCACACGGCGCCATTTTCATTGCTCTGCCCATCCGGGTCTACCGTCCCTGGCGGCGTATTGGAACCGTGACAGTCGGTGCAGTACATGGTCTGCGTACCCACTGCGGCATTGAACGGTGCGGTCCAGGTATTGGCACTGGCATTACGCACACTGGGCGTTCGCCCGGTATCGTTCATCACAGGATGCCAGGAGCGGTGGTTGCAGTCGTTGAAGGCAGGATCCGCGCCCCCATCGGCCCCCAAGCCACCACCGCTGCAGCCGCCACCCATTCCACCACCCAT
>CAZTPE010000276.1:0-1560 GCA_964614545.1 uncultured Ectothiorhodospiraceae bacterium | reverse complement strand
CCACCCATTCCACCACCCATACCACCGCCACCACTGCCGAACTCGCCCTTGTGGCTGTCCGGCGAGTTGTATTCACGCGCCTGGTCGGTGTATTGGTCCATATGATTGACGCCCCGTGGAGTTGTCACCGAACTCAGGCCCAGCATCGGCGGTGTATCGTAGGCATAGCTTGAGTGACATTTCAGGCAAACCTGATACTCACGTGTCATATACGGCGAGGAGACTGCCGTCGAACCCGAGTTACCGGGGTCACCACGCTTGACAGTGAAACTCGTCGGCCCGGTATTGAAATCATTTGAGGCATAGACCGGCTCCACACCCCAGGCGCCACGCAGCACGCCCGATGCAATGTTGGTATGCGGGGTGTTCCAGTGATCGTGGGTCCCCGCCGCGTCCATCACGCCACCCACATTGCTTTCGTTGAACAGGCGGCGGCGCACCACGCGGTGCGGGTTGTGGCAATCCGTACACTCCACATGCCGGTTATTCGGATTGCCCTTGCCCAGCATTGCCTGGGACTCGATAAAATCCTTGCCACGCTGGTCCGGCTCCTGCAGATCGCTGCCGACGGTGCCGATATCGTGCACTTCATAACCCGCCAGCTGCTCGGAATTGCGTATCGGCATATGGAAGGGCAGCTCGAAGTCGGTCTTGATATCCGGCACCTCCGTGTTCATACCCTGCGAGGTCAGCGTGCCGCCATCACTGGAATGACAGGCGAAGCAGGTTTCTTCGATGGCCGCCGAACCGCCGATCTTGGCGCCACCGGCCCCGGTGGGCCCATCCGTGCCCTCGCGCAGCAGGCGGCGTGAGCCCGATACCGTGTGGGTGTCGTGACAGGCCAGACAGGCCGACTCCCAGACTTCGGTCGCTGCCGGGAATTCACGCAGATTGGCCGCACTGGAGGTATAGGTCTCATTGGCCACCTCGGCCGTGGCATGCGCCGAGCCCACCCAACCGGCCTTTTCATGGCAGGCCAGACAGATAATGTCGTTGGTTTCGTTGAAGGTGTTCGTCGAGGGCGAGACCTTCTGGAAGCGATTCAGACGCAGAAATTTGATGCTCTTTGTGGGGTCACCGGCATCACGGATGTGCGGGTCGTGGCAGCTGTTGCACTGCACCTGATCATTTTCCAGCGGGACATGCGGCGCATTGCCCGAGCTGCGATTGCCGATATGGGGTTCATTGGCCGGATCGCGCAGTTCACCATCCCGCTGCGCCAGCGCCGTATCATAGGTAAAGGAAATAGGGTGGTCATTGGTCAGATCGGTACCCAGACGCCGCGTATACCCTGACGCCGCACCCACGCTGCCATCCGGCATGGTGCCATCACTGTTGGTGCCATTCATGGCAATGGCGCCCGTTGCCCAGGCCCCGTTCAGCACACGCACCGAGCCGATGGCGATGGTGCCGTCGTGACAGGACAGGCAAAGCTTGGAGATCCCGTTCGGCTGATCCAGAGCAACACCTTCACCTGTCGCGTCCAGCGACCCACTGTTGTAGGTGTCATAAGTCGCCGAGGAAAGCTGGCGGTTCCACAAGGGGCCCTGGTTGGGATTC
>CAZTPE010000275.1:0-3793 GCA_964614545.1 uncultured Ectothiorhodospiraceae bacterium | reverse complement strand
GGTGGGCAGTGCCCACCCTACCGAGTTCTCTTTCGTTGAACGAAAAAAGGGCGCTCTCATGACGAGAGACACCCTTATTTACCGCGTTGGCAATCCCCTTACGACATCACGACAGGAATCACCTTATCCGCCACATCTTTGTATTCCGCGATTTCATGAAAATTGAGATAACGATAAATCTCACCTTCCATGGGCTGCAGGTGTTTCACCGCAGCCATGTATTCCTCCACCGTGGGCAGCTTGCCCTGGGTGGCGACCACGGCGGCCAGTTCGGCTGACGACAAATAGACATTGGCGTCTTTGCCCAGGCGGTTGGGGAAGTTACGGGTGGAGGTGGAAACCACCGTGGCACCGTCACGCACGCGCGCCTGGTTGCCCATGCACAGGGAACAGCCGGGCATTTCAGTACGGGCGCCGACACGGCCGAAGGTGGCGTAGTAGCCCTCTTCCGTCAGCTGGTGGGCGTCCATCTTGGTGGGCGGGGCGATCCACAGGCGGGTCGGTACTGCGCCGCTGTTTTCAAGCACTTTGCCCGCCGCGCGGTAATGGCCGATGTTGGTCATGCAGGAACCGATGAACACTTCGTCGACCTTTTCGCCGGCCAGTTCGGACAGGGGCTTGATGTCATCCGGGTCGTTGGGGCAGGCGAGCAACGGTTCGGTGATTTCGCTGAGGTCGATCTCGATGATCTCGGCGTACTCGGCGTCGGCATCGGGTTCCAGCAGTTGCGGGTTGTCCAGCCAGGCCTGCATGGCGTCGATGCGGCGTTGCAGGGTGCGTTTGTCTTCGTAGCCGTTGGCGATCATCCACTTCAGCAGGGTGATATTGGAGTTGAGGAATTCGATGATGGGCGCTTTGTTCAGACGCACGGTACAGCCGTTGGCGGAACGCTCGGCGGAGGCATCGGAAAGCTCGAAGGCCTGTTCTACCTTGAGGTCCGGCAGGCCCTCTATTTCCAGTACGCGGCCGGAGAAGACGTTTTTCTTACCGGCTTTTTCCACCGTGAGCAGGCCCTTCTGGATGGCAACGTAGGGGATGGCGTTGACCAGGTCACGCAGGGTGACGCCGGGCTGCATCTCGCCCTTGAAACGCACCAGTACGGATTCGGGCATGTCCAGCGGTATCACGCCCAGCGCAGCGCCGAAGGCCACGAGTCCGGAACCGGCGGGGAAGCTGATGCCGATGGGGAAGCGGGTGTGGGAATCGCCACCGGTGCCGACGGTGTCGGGCAGGATCATGCGATTGAGCCAGGAGTGGATGACGCCGTCGCCGGGGCGCAGGGACACTCCCGCGCGGGTCTGGATGAATTCGGGCAGTTCGTGCTGGAGTTTAATGTCCACCGGTTTGGGGTAGGCGGCGGTGTGGCAGAAGCTCTGCATCACCAGGTCGGCGGAAAAGCCGAGGCAGGCCAGTTCCTTGAGTTCGTCGCGAGTCATGGCGCCGGTGGTGTCCTGGGAGCCGACGCTGGTCATACGCGGCTCGCAATAGGTGCCGGGGCGAACGCCCTCGATGCCGCAGGCGCGGCCCACCATCTTCTGCGCCAGGGTGTAACCCTTGCCGGAATCGGCGGGGGCTTGCGGGCGAATAAAGACATCGGCGGGTGCCAAGTCCAGGGCCTCGCGGGTCTTGTCCGTCAACGAGCGGCCGATGATCAGCGGGATGCGGCCGCCGGCACGTATTTCGTCGGCCATCGTGCTGGGCTTGAGTGTAAAGGTGGAGAGGGTTTCACCGGCCTCGTTGGTGATCTTGCCGGCGTAGGGATGGATGGTGATAACGTCGCCCATTGCCAGTTTGGACACATCACATTCAATGGGCAGGCAACCGGAGTCTTCAGCGGTATTGAAAAAAATGGGTGCGATAGCGCCGCCCAGCACGACACCACCCTGGCGCTTGCCGGGCACGAAGGGAATGTCATTGCCCATGTGCCATAACACGGAGTTGATGGCCGACTTGCGCGACGAGCCGGTGCCCACCACGTCGCCCACATAGGCCAGCGGGTGGCCCTTGCCTTTCAACTCTTCGATTTTTTTCAGTCCATCGGGCATTTTGCTGACCAGCATGGCCTTGGCGTGCAGGGGGATGTCCGGGCGGCTCCAGGCCTCGGAGGCCGGCGACAGGTCGTCGGTGTTGGTTTCGCCCGGCACCTTGAAGACGGTGACGGTGATGGCCTCGGGCAGCGGCTCGCGGTGGGTGAACCAGTCGGCATTGGCCCAGGCATCCACTACGTCCTTGGCCCAGCGGTTGCTCTTGGCCTTGTGGATGACATCATGATAGGCGTCGAATACCAGCAGGGTGCGCGAAAGCGCATGGGCGGCGATGGGTGCCATGTCGTTATCGTCCAGCAGGCCCACCAGCGGCTCGATGTTGTAGCCGCCGAGCATGGTGCCCAGCAGTTCGGTGGCGCGCTTGCGGTCGATGAGCGGGCAGGCGATCTCACCACGCGCCACGGCATCGAGAAAGCCGGCCTTCACATAGGCAGCCTGATCCACGCCCGGTGGCACGCGATGGGTCAGCAGGTCGACCAGCGTCTTGCCTTCACCGGCGGGGGGATTCTTCAACAGCTCCACCAGATCCGCCACCTGTTCGGCGTTCAGCGGCAGGGGCGGCAGGCCTTGTTGGGCGCGTTCTTCAACGTGTTGACGATAGGCTTCGAGCATGTTTCTTCCTGTGTCTGGTAGGGGCGGTGGCGCCTGCAGGTGTCGTAGGAGCGGACCTTTTGGAGCACGAGAGGGCCGCAAGACCATGGTGCGAAAAGCCATCGCGGCCCAGGGGTCCGCTCCTACGTTGTTGTTCTCAATGCCGCAGGATTCATGCGACAAATGGCGATCTATTATAGCCGAATCCGCCGCGTGCAGGCGAACGGGGGCGGTGAATAGTGTATCATTCGCCCCCGATTTTATGCTTCTCACCCCATTCAGATTTCCGGAGTCCCCATGGATCTCAGCAGCTTGACGGCGATTTCCCCCATCGACGGCCGATACGGTGCCAAATGTACCGATCTGCGGCCCATCTTCAGCGAATACGGCCTGATCCGGCACCGCATTCTGGTGGAGGTTCGCTGGTTACAAATGCTGGCGGCAAACCCTGGCATCCCCGAGGTCCCGGCCTTCAGCAAACACGCCACGCGGCTGCTCGACGACATCATCGACAACTTCCACGAGGAAGATGCGCAGCGAGTGAAGAACATCGAGCGCACCACCAATCACGACGTGAAGGCGGTGGAGTATTTTCTGAAAGAGAAGATCACCGGCAACACCGAACTGGAGGCGGTGAGCGAGTTCATCCACTTCGCCTGCACCTCCGAAGACATCAACAACCTGTCCTACGCCCTGATGCTGCGCGAGGCCCGCACCCAGGCCCTGCTGCCACAGATGGACGAACTCATTGACGCCCTGCGCGCCATGGCCCACGAACACGCCGCGCAGCCCATGCTGTCGCGTACCCACGGCCAGACCGCCTCTCCCACCACCGTGGGCAAGGAATTCGCCAACGTGGCCGCACGCCTGATACGCCAACGCACACAGCTGGCCGCGGTGCCGCTGCTGGGCAAGATCAACGGCGCGGTGGGCAACTACAATGCCCATATCTCCGCCTACCCGGAGCTGGACTGGCCGACCATCGCCGAGGACTTCGTCACCGGCCTGGGACTGGCATTCAACCCCTACACCATCCAGATCGAGCCGCACGACTACATCGCCGAATACTTCGACGCCGTGGCCCGCTTCAACACCATCCTGCTCGACTTCGACCGCGACGTGTGGGGCTACATCTCACTGGGCTATTTCAAGCAAAA
>CAZTPE010000274.1:0-3826 GCA_964614545.1 uncultured Ectothiorhodospiraceae bacterium | reverse complement strand
CTATCCAGCCGCTGTTTCGGAACTGCTTCACACTTCTGTCAGGTTAGTCTTGTGTTTTGGATGCCGGGTATGATTACTATGTAGCCTAGGTATGAACCTTATAGTACTCTTATTGTAGTTATTGCGGGATTACCCTAATGCTTTGCTGGGGAATTGCCGTGATGACGAGAACATTAACAGTTGCTGGGAGGCATGCAATATGGCTGGGAATTTAGAAAAAAATGCTTTTTATTTTACGGTTATTGCCTTTATATCCATCGCATTGGCCGGTTGTCTACACGATGAAGAGAGCGAAGAGGCCTTCGGTCAGCAAGTGGCGGAAGACATTAATCCGGATCCGGGTATCGTCGAGATCAATCTCGAGGCGCGTGAAGACTACGTCGAAATGATTCCGGGTGTACCCTCCAAGGTCTACACCTACAACGGCAGCGTGCCGGGCCCGCTGATCCGAGGAAAGGTGGGTGACACGCTTATCGTGCATTTCACCAATAATCTGCCCGAACCCACCACCATTCACTGGCATGGCCTGCGCCTGCCGGCGGACATGGACGGTTCATCGGTGGCACAAAATCCTATTCAGCCCGGAGACTCCTTCACCTATAAATTCGAGCTGACGGAGGCCTCGCTGTTCTGGTATCACCCGCATGTGCGCTCTAACGAACAAGTAGAGAAAGGTCTGGCGGGCGCCTTGCTGGTAAAGGAAAAGAAACAAAATATCGCCAAGGAAATCCGCAAGGCAAAACAGAGAATCCTGGTTCTTGACGATGTATTGCTCGATGAGAACGGCCAGGTGGAAGAGGCCTTTACCGGTACCCCGGAAGAAGTCCTGCTGAAAAAAATCAACGGCCGTGACGGTAATACGCTGTTGGTTAATGGTCGCGAGATGCCGACCATGTACGTCAAATCGGGAGAACCCATCCGCTGGCGTATGGTCAATATCGCCAACACGCGCTTCATGCGTGTCGTTGTACCAGGCCACAAACTGACCCGCATCGGTGGTGACGGTGGGCTGCTGGAAACTCCGATCGAGAATCTGGATGACGTATTTCTGGTTTCCGGTCAGCGTGCCGACATCATGTTTGTCCCCAAGGGCAAGCCTGGTTCCGAGCTGATCGTCTACTGGAAGGATACCGCACGCGGCCGTCATTCCATCGATATCATGGGTAACGGCATGGTGATGATGGGTGACGATGAAATGGACGGAAATTATCCGGACATCCCGCTCATGCGCCTGGTCTTCGAGAAAAACCACAAGCCCGCCAAGGAGCTTGACCTGCCTGAGGACCTGCGCACCATCGAGCCCATTGATATCACCGGTGCCGCGGAGACGACACTCAAGTTCGGCCACAGCATGCCCATGGCCGATGGTACGGTTAAGTTCCTCATCAACGGTAAGACCTTCGGTGAAGTCACCACCGCCGACGCGCCAGATGCACAGGTGGGTGAGACCCAGGTGTGGAATCTGGCCAATATGACCGGTGGCGACCATCCCTTCCACCTGCATGGCTTTTTCTTCCAGGTGCTGGAGACGGTATACAAGGATGAGAATGGCAATGTACTGGAAGTGGTGACCGCACCGCCGCTGGAGAACGTCGACATGGTTAACCTGCCTGCCCGCCGGGGCCCGAAAGGCGCGATGTCGATGGTAAAGATTGCCATCACGTTTGATCCCGCCGAGGGCCTCACCGGCGCCGATATCGAAGCAAACGGCGGTGTGGCGGTGATTGAAAATGCCGATGTCGAAATGGACCAACAGGGACGCTCCGGTGGCTGGCAGTTCCACTGTCACATCCTCGAACATGCGGATGGCGGTATGATGTCCTATGTGGAGGTCTTCAAATAAAATGGCTTAACTGCAATTTATAGTTAATACTGACCGAAACCCCCGGCATCGCCGGGGGTTTTTTTTGCCCTGCTGAAGGCAGGATTGTCGTTTGTTTCCTGTTCTGTAGAAATTTTCTGCTGCCCTGTTTAATGAATTATTGCAGTATTTCAAACCCCCGGTTTGTGGGGGAAGCCGCATGCTTGAGGGTGTTTTGGGCAAGAGATCAGGCGGCCCCTCACGTCATACCCAGCTCATATGGCCTGTTTGAAAACCGACGGGTAGGCGGTGCCGGGTGCCGGCGCCGGTTTTTCGCAGTGAATATCGACCGCCTGTCGTGGCTGAATCCGGCCGAGGTCTGTGACGATGGAGTACAGGGCCATGGCCGCCTGGGCAAAGGCCCTGACCAGGGTGTCACCGCCCCCCCCCGCACGCCGATGTCGGCCGGGTGTTCGAAATGTTCCCAGAAGCCGCTTCTTGTATCTGTCACCGCATGCCCCCAGATTTAAAGTAGCAAGCCGGCACAAAGCTAACTACAGTGAGTATAGGTGACCAGGATGTTTCTTTTTCATGACCTGAAGCTACGGCTTCCGGCATGAATCATCGACTGAGGAGGATGACATAACCATGCAACTACCTCTGAAAATCACTTTCCGCGACATGTCTCCCTCACCGGCCGTCGAAGCCGTCATCCGCGAGAAGGCCGAAAAACTGAATCGCTTCTATGATCGCATCATGGCCTGTAACGTGGTCGTCATCGCCCCCCACAAACACCACCACAAAGGCAAGATATACCAGGTTCATATCGATCTCACCGTGCCCAACGGGGAGGTGGTCGTCAGCCGCGATAACCATGAAAACCACGCCCATGAGGACATCTATGTGGCGATCCGGGATGCCTTCAATGCCGCCAGGCGCCAGCTGGAAGATTTTTCCCGCAAACAGCGTGGCGATGTAAAACACCATGACATGCCACCGACCGGGCACATAAAGGCGATCCTGCCGACCCAGGATCACGGCTTTATCCTCAGCCGGGATGGGCGCGATATCTACTTTCATCGTAACAGCATGGTCGACGCCGATTTCGATAAACTCGAGGAAGGCATGGAGGTTCGTTTTGTCGAAGAAGAAGGCGAGCAGGGCCTGCAGGCCAGCACCGTTCATCTTATCGGCAAACACCATCCGGTTTGATACCAGCAAGTAATATTTCGGGAGAAGCACGCAATGAACGAATACCTCCATGTCACGCAGGTTGGAGCACCCGATCCGGAGCTGAACAACTCCCCCATCGCCGAAGAATTCGATGAGGACCTGGAGGTGCTGAGGCAGGAGGTTCCCGGCGAACCCGTCTGTGTGTTCAACAATACGGACTATCCGTCGGGCGAACGCGTTTGCAGTGGCAATGCCTTGCTCCGTTGTGACTACGGCATCTGGGTGAGAGAAGGTACCTGTGACCCCGACAATCCGTAAACCCCGAGTGATCAGTTGGAGAGGCTGCGATGCTGAGTCATGAGCAATTACAGGAATTCAAGAATATTCTCGAGAAGCGCTATGTTGAGTTGTACGAGGAGATTCGTCAGGCGCTGTTGAAGTCGGATAATGAGCAATACATCGATCTGGCCGGACAGGTGCATGACCTGGAAGATCAATCCGTCGCTGATCTGCTGGTGGACGTCAACCTGGCCGAAATTACCCGCCACATCCATGAGCTCCGCGAGGTTGAAGACGCCCTCATGCGCATCGCCAAAGGGACTTACGGTGTGTGCGTGGACACCGGTGAGCCCATCGAACTAGAGCGTCTGAAGGTCCAGCCCACCGCCAAGCGGACAAGGGCGGCGCAGGAGGCCTATGAGAAAACTCACGCCGGTCACGCCCACTCCAGTCTCTAGTGGAGCGGTTTCAGGGATCACGGGATTAGCCCTTGCGGGTCTTTAATCTCTGGGGGTTTAATTCCCCGCAGCTCGCCTACCAAAAGTAGGTTCTTTAAGAAAAGCGCCTACTTTT
>CAZTPE010000273.1:0-3836 GCA_964614545.1 uncultured Ectothiorhodospiraceae bacterium | reverse complement strand
CCCACCCAGAACAGGCCGCTGTAGACATTGTTGCCGTCGAGGATGAAGTGCTCCACGTCACGGTGTTCCGCTGCGTACAGGTTGGTGAGGTGGTAAACGACGACAAAGAACAGCGCGGCGACCACGAACAGGCCGAGTAGGCGCTGCATACGAATAATTATGTAATCGCCAAGAGGCCGTCCCCCCCAGCGGTAGCTGGCGAACAGCACCAGCATGAAGATGGCGAGGCCGAAGGAGAAGGACAGGGCGATGAACATGGGCGCCATGATGGCGGCGTCGTAGGCCTGACGGGCAACCAGAAAACCGAAGATGGAGCCGGTACCCATAGTGAGAATCAGGCGCCAGAGGAAGGCAAACAGACCGGCACTGTGGGTGAAACGGTTTCCGCGGCGTTCCATCATGGTCCACAGATAGACCGCGACGATGATGAAGAAACCGTTATAGAGAATGATGTTCCAGGCGAAGATGGACATGAAGTTGAGGTTCATCATGGCCATGATAAGACGGTCGGGATGCCCCAGATCGAGCACCAGCACCATCAGGCCGCCGGCCAGCAGGGCGATGGCGAGCAGGCCGGAGAGACGCGACAGGGGTTTGAGCGCGGTGCGTCCGAACACCGAGGCCATGGAGGCGACATTGAGCGCGCCGGAGGCGGCGACGATGAGGAACACGGCGAATACGTGCGGCATGCCCCAGACGATCTGGTTGTTCATGCCCGTGACCCAGTGGCCGTTGTGCTCCATGTACCAGGCGGCACCCAGACCGGCGGCGATTATTAGTCCCAGCAAGCCCAGCAGCGTCCAATAGCCGGTGCTGTCACCGGAAATCTCACGAAAGGTGGTTGGTTTCATGGTGTGACTCTCGATGGATTTCGCGTTAGATGCCCTGATAGCGCACGCCAAGATCGAGGCGCAGATCGCCGCGGATCTCGGTACTCGGCTCGCTGGCCAGATGTCGGGCGATGTCGCTGTTGGCATCCTTGAGATCGCCGAACAGGATGGCCTTTTCCGGGCAGGCATCGGCACAGGCCGGGTTTTCGCCACGGTCGACGCGATTGACGCACAGGTTGCAGCTTTCCACCGTGCCCTTGCCGCGCGGTGATCCGGTCTTCTGGTCGTGCAGATCCTCGTGGATGAAGGAGCGTGCCTTGTAGGGGCAGGCCATCATGCAGTAGCGGCAGCCGATGCAGCGGTGCTTGTCCACCTGCACGATGCCGTCGTCACGCTTCATGGAGGCGCCGGTGGGGCAGACATCCACACAGGGTGGATAGGCGCAATGCTGGCACATCATGGGCAGCGAGGTTTCGTGGCCGGTGGCGCGGTCGCGCACCGTGACCTTGCGCATCCACTGGGCTTTCTGCTCGGGGCGTGAGCGCTGCTCATCGCTGCTTCCGCGTCCCCAGCCATGCTCCAGTTCGCAGGCCTTGACGCACTTGTCGCAGTCACTGGCGCACTTGCTGGTGTCGATGAGCAGGCCCCAGCGCTTGTCGCTGCTGGCGGCCTGGTCGGCGGGGCGGGCACGCGCCACGCTGGTGAGGACGAGGCCGCCACCCAGCGCCGCAGTGCCGGCAATGGCGGCGCTCTGGCCGAGGAAACGGCGTTTGTAGCTGTCGATCTTGTTGTCGCTCATGTCCTTTTCGCCGCTCATGGCTGTCCTCCCCTTGCCGGGACCTCGGGGGTGGACACGTGGCACTGCCAGCAGTCCACCTGCACGGCCGCGTAGTCGTGACACTCGCGGCAGAAGTGGCGTGGGTCGCTGACCGTGATCGCCTTGCCGTCGTCACCCTTCACCACATGGCAGGTGAAGCAGTTCTTCAGGCTGTGCTTCTTGGTCCGAATGCCGCGTCGCACGGTGTCGTCACGCTGGTGTTCGAGCAGCTCCATGTGATTGCGGCGCATGAACTCGGTGTCTTCCACGCATTGCTCACCCTTGATCGCTTCGGGGATGTCCGGCAGCGGGGCGCCGGCGAGCGCCGGTGTGCCTGCCGTCAGCAGCAGGGCCAGCAAGAGGAATAATGGGTACCCATAGCGTTTCACAGCGATTGCTCCCGGTTTCACGGCCGATTGTGGTCTGTGGCTGCCGGCTTATTCGCCCAGGCCCATCTTGATGTAACCGGTGGGGCAGACGTCGGCGCAGATGTGGCAACCGATGCAGCGGGTGTAGTCGGTCTCCACGTAACGGCCGGTGGTGTGCTTGTCTTTTTTCACCTTGTATACGGCGTCTTGTGGGCAATAAATGACGCAGTTGTCGCATTCGAAGCACATGCCGCAACTCATGCAGCGGTCGGCCTCGGCAACCACGTCCTCTTCCGGCAGGGCCTGCACGCGCTCCTCGAAGTGGCCCAGCACCTCGCTGGCGTCCGGCACGTCTTCCTTGCGCTGGTGGCGCGGCTCGTACTTGAAGTGGCCCAGGAACAGCTCGTCGGCGGAGACGATGGAGTAGGCTGAACGGTCCTCGAAGTTGTGGATGGCGAAGTCGGCCTCGGCGGTGCCGCGGCGGCCACGGTCGATGCCACGGGTGTGCTCGTCGCCTTCCGGCTGGAATTTTTCCGGCTCCAGATGGGCCTCTTGCAACTTCTTCAGCAGGTCGAAGTGGTGCACATCCACCTTGGGGCGCTTGCCCAGCGCCTGATGCTTCAGGTAGTGATCAATGCTCTCGGCGGCGACGGAGGCCTGGCCGATGACGGTGGTCAGCAGGTGTGGCTGGACGATGTCACCGGCGACGAAATAGCCTTCCTTGTTGGGCATCTGGAAGTTCTTGTCGGCGTCGATCAGGCCACGTTCGTTGGCGAACCCGTCCATGCCGTCAAAACGGCCGGTCTGACCGATGGCGGCGACGATAATGTCGGCCTCGATCTCATATTCGGAGCCTTCGACGACCGCCATCTTGCCGTTTTCCCACTTCAGTTCGCGTACGCGCAGGGCCTTGGCGCGGCCGTCGTCGCCCATGATGACCTCCACCGGATCTACCGAGCCGATGATCTCGATGCCTTCGCGAGTGGCGTCGTCCACCTCGTGCTGTGAGGCGGTCATGTCGGCGATGGGACGGCGGGAC
Source organism: uncultured Ectothiorhodospiraceae bacterium (assembly GCA_964614545.1). Lineage (GTDB taxonomy): Bacteria > Pseudomonadota > Gammaproteobacteria > SZUA-152 > SZUA-152 > DRQN01. The sequence continues at coordinate 782 of CAZTPE010000273.1, read as the reverse complement.
AGCAGGGTGACGTCGACGCTGATATGCTGGGCATCGGCCGGCAGGGGCTGTTCCTTGCCGCTGGCGATGACGTTCTCGACCCGGGCCTCGTCGCCCAGGCCCTCGACCTTGCCGAGGCGGCGGGTGACGGAGGCGACGTCGATGGAGGTGTCGCCACCACCGATGACCAGTACCTTGCCGGCCACGGCCTTGAGGTGGCCACGGTTGAAGGATTCGAGGAAGGCGATGCCGGACAGGCAGTTGGCCGCTTCTTTGAAGTTGGGGATGGGCAGGCCACGGCCACTCTGCGCGCCGATGGCGAAAAGGATGGCGTCGAAGTCTTTCTCCAGTTTTTCCAGGGTCACGTCGCGGCCGACGCGGGTGTTGAGACGGGTCTCGACACCCATGTTGATGATGCGGTTCATCTCACCGTGCAGCACGTCACGCGGGGTGCGGTAGCCGGGGATGCCATACATCATCATGCCACCGAGGTCTTCGTGATCGTCGAACACGGTGCAGGCATGGCCCATGCGGCGTAGCTGGTAGGCCGCGGACAGCCCGCAGGGGCCACCGCCGATGATGGCGACTTTCTTACCGGTGTCGGGTCCGGCCTCGAAGCTGTAGCCGTTGTCCAGTGCGGTGTCGCCAATAAACTGCTCGACGGCGTTGATGCCGACATGGTCTTCGACTTCGTTGCGGTTGCAGCCCTCTTCGCAGGGTGCCGGGCAGACGCGGCCCATCACCGAGGGGAAAGGGTTGGCGTCGGTGGAGCGGCGGAAGGCATATTCGCGCCAGTCCATGTC
>CAZTPE010000272.1:0-3867 GCA_964614545.1 uncultured Ectothiorhodospiraceae bacterium | reverse complement strand
GTGCCCAACGGAATGTATGGAGATGTTGGGCACGCTACGCTTTGCCCAACCTACCTGGCTGATAAAAAGTCACTGATGAAAGCTGCCTCCCGGAGATGAACAATGAGTGATGAACGTTTAGTGGGCATGACGGTTGATGGCAATGAAGCCGCGGCCTACATCGCACACCAGCTCAATGAAATCATCGCCATCTATCCGATTACGCCGGCCTCGCCGATGGGCGAACATGCCGATGAGTGGTCGGCGGCCGGGCGGCCCAATCTGTGGGGCGCGGTGCCCGAGGTCATCGAGATGCAGAGCGAGGCCGGGGCCGCGGGCGCCGTGCATGGTGCCCTGCAGGCCGGCGCCCTGACCACCACCTTCACGGCCTCGCAGGGCCTGATGCTGATGCTGCCGAACATGTACAAGATCGCCGGTGAGCTGACGCCCACGGTGTTTCATGTGGCCTCGCGTACCGTCGCCTCGCACGCCCTGTCCATCTTCGGTGATCATAGTGACGTGATGGCGGCACGCACCACCGGCTTTGCCTTGCTGGCATCCAGCTCGGTGCAGGAGGTGATGGATTTCGCCTTGATTGCCCAGGTCGCCACCCTGCTAGGGCGCATCCCCGTGCTGCATTTTTTCGATGGTTTTCGCACCTCGCATGAAATCAGCAAGATCGAGCCGCTGCCGGTGGAGGTGCTGCGGGAACTGGTTCCCATGGACTGCATCCAGGCGCACCGCGCCCGCGCGTTGTCGCCGCAACATCCGGTGCTGCGCGGCAGCTCGCAGAACCCCGATGTCTTTTTTCAGGCACGGGAAGCGGTCAATCTCTATTACGATGACTTTCCGCATATCGTCGCGGCCACTTTGCAGCGCTTCGCTGACCTGACGGGCCGGCACTATCACCTGTTCGACTATGTTGGACATCCCGACGCGGAGCGGGTGCTGGTGATGATGGGGTCGGGTAGTGAAACGGCCCATGAGACGGTGAGGAATCTGAAGGGCCGGGGGGAAAAGGTCGGCTTGGTGAAGGTGCGTCTGTTCCGTCCTTTTTCGGCACAGGCCCTGCTGGAGGTCTTGCCTGTCACGGTTCGGCGCATTGCGGTGCTGGATCGTTGCAAGGAACCGGGCGCCGATGGCGAACCCCTGTACAAGGACGTGCAGACTGCCGTGGCGCGACATGCCGAAACATTCCCCCGGCGCGTAACGGTAACGGGTGGGCGTTATGGCCTGGCCTCGAAGGAATTCACCCCGGGCATGGTCAAGGCCGTGTTGGATGAGCTGAAAAAGGCTGAGCCGCAGCATCCGTTCACCATCGGCATCACCGATGATGTCACCCACCTGAGCCTGAATTGGGACGAGCAATTCCGCACCGATGTGCATCTGCAAACCTACCAGGCCGTGTTCTATGGCCTGGGTTCCGACGGCACCGTCAGCGCCAACAAGAACAGCATCACGATTATCGGCGAGCAGACGGACCTGCATGCGCAGGGCTATTTCGTCTACGACTCACGCAAGGCCGGGGCGGTTACCATTTCCCACCTGCGTTTTGGCCCCAACCCCATTCATGCCGCCTATCTGATTGAAGATGACGACGCCAACTTCGTCGCCTGTCATCAATCCTCTTTTCTACAGCGCTATCCGATGCTGGACAAGGCCGCCGAGGGGGGCATCTTCCTGCTCAACACCGCCACCCCGGCGGATCGCGTCTGGGACCAGCTGCCGGCCGCGATGCAACGTCAGATCATCGAAAAGAATCTCAGATTTCATGCCATCGACGCCTACCGTATTGCAGAGTCCAACGGCCTCGGGCGGCGCATCAATACGGTGATGCAGGCCTGTTTCTTCGCCCTGTCCGAGATCCTGCCGCGCGAGCAGGCCATTGCCGCCATCAAGCAGGGCATCGAAAAAAGCTACCATCGCGCCGGACAAAAGATCATCGGGGCCAACTTCCGTGCCGTGGACGAGACCCTGGCATCACTGTATGCCATTGCCGTGCCCGACGAGCCGCCCACGCAAACGGCGGGCGACGGCCACGGGCCGGCGGCCGATCTTCCCGAGTTCGTGCGCACGGTCACCCTGCCCTTGCTCCGCGAGGAGGGCGACCGGCTGCCCGTTAGCGCGTTACCCAACGATGGCACCTTTCCCGTCGGCACCGCCGCTTTCGAGAAGCGCAATCTGGCGCCGGAGATTCCCGTTTGGGAGCCGGAGATCTGCACCCAGTGCGGCAAATGTCCCTTCGTCTGCCCGCATGCGGCGATTCGCAGCAAGGTGTTTCCACCCGAGTGGCTGGAACGCGCGCCGGCCGATTTCCTCGCCGCCCCGGTGCGCGGCAAGGACTACCCCGAAGGCTGGTACATGAGCTATCAGGTGGCGCCGGAGGACTGCACCGGCTGTACCCTGTGCGTGGACATCTGCCCGATCCACGACAAGCAGCGGCCCGGGCGAAAGGCGCTCAACATGGACTCGCACGCCAAGCGGGTGGCACGCGAGCGGGAAAACTGGGACTTCTTCCTTCAGCTGCCGGAATACGACCGTACCCGGGTCAAGGCGACGACCATCCCCCAATCCATGCATCTCCAGCCCCTGTTCGAATTCTCCAGCGCCTGCGTGGGCTGTGGCGAAACGTCCTATATCCGGCTTGCTACGCAATTGTTCGGGGATCGTATGATCGTCGCCAACGCCACCGGCTGCTCCTCCATCTATGGCGGCAACCTGCCCGTCACGCCGTGGACCAAGACGCGCGAGGGCCGCGGCCCGGCCTGGAACAACTCCCTGTTTGAAGACAATGCCGAATTTGGTTTCGGCATCCGTGCCGCGGTGGATCAGAAGCGTACCCACGCCGTCGCATTGCTGAAACGTCTGGTGCCGGTGGTGGGGGAAGCGCTGGTCGGGGCGATCCTGCAGGCCGACGAAGGCAGCGAGGCGGGTATCTTCGAGCAGCGCGAACGCGTGGCGCAGGTAATGGCCAAACTGGAAAAAGAGATCACGCCGGCGGCGCGCGAGTTGCAGGAACTGTCTGAATACCTGTGCCGCAAGAGCGTGTGGATCATCGGCGGTGACGGCTGGGCCTACGACATCGGCTTCGGTGGCCTCGATCATGTGCTGGCCTCGGGGCGCGACGTCAATGTGCTGGTGCTGGACACCGAGGTCTATTCCAATACCGGCGGTCAGACCTCCAAGGCCACACCGCGTGGTGCAGTGGCCAAGTTCTCCAGCGCCGGCAAGGCGACGGCGAAGAAGGACCTGGCGCGCTTCGCCATCGACTACGGCAATGTCTACGTGGCGCAGGTGGCCTATGGCGCCAAGGACGTGCACACCCTGCGCGCCTTTTTGGAAGCGGAGTCGTATCCGGGGCCGTCGCTGATCATCGCTTATTCACCCTGCATCGCCCACGGCGTTGATCTGGCGCACAACCATCGCCAGCAACAGTTGGCCGTCAACTGTGGTCACTGGCCGCTGTTTCGTTTCGATCCGCGCCGAGCGGAGGAGGGCCGGAACCCCTTCAGACTGGATTCCAAGCCACCCTCCATCCCATTCCGCGACTATGCCGTGACCGAGAGCCGCTTCGCCGCCCTGATGCGCAGCCAGCCGGAGCGAGCCGAAGAGTTGCTGCGGCTGTCGCAAGAGGACGTGGAGCGGGAGTTTCGCCATTACCAACATCTGGCGGAGGGGGATTGCGAGTAGGTTTCTGTTTCTCGCCAAGTCGCCAAGCGCGCGAAGAATGCACACACCTTGTGGCGCTCAGTGCCACATCACCATCAGTATAATAAACTCCCTCTTTGCGTTATACCTCAGAGCAGTTGTAATGAGGGAGGAAAGGATTAATCATTTTTGTTATTTTCGTTTTTCTTTCTGAATATCGTTTTTGCCAAAATTACGGGT
>CAZTPE010000271.1:0-3869 GCA_964614545.1 uncultured Ectothiorhodospiraceae bacterium | reverse complement strand
CATCTGAAATCTTGTCTTTTTCGGACATCGAGCATTCCTCGAAAATAATACGGCCAGCGGTTTCACGGTCTGTTCATCACGTCGGCACACCTTTGCCCTCTCTTTAGGACACTACAGCACTCAATCTGAGGCCGGCCGGCGGCAACTTCAAGTAGAAATGGAAAAGAATGTCCGGAAACAACAACGCCGGGCATCGGCCCGGCGTTTCGTCTCGATTCAAGTACCTCGCAGTGAACGACTCAATCCGATGCCGCCCGGTGCTGTTCTCCCCCTTCATAGATCAGCAGGGGCTTGGATTTACTGTTGATCACATCTTCATCCAGGATAACCTTGCTCAGACCTTCCAAGGATGGCAGATCGTACATGGTATCGAGCAGCACCTGTTCCAGGATGGAGCGCAGTCCGCGTGCGCCGGTCTTGCGTTCCATGGCCTTTCGGGCCACCGCATGCAAGGCCTCATCACGGAATTCCAGCTCCGCATCCTCCATTTCAAACAGCTTGGCGTACTGTTTGGTGATCGCGTTCTTAGGTTCGGTGAGAATACGCACCAGGGCATCCTCATCCAGCTCCTTGAGGGTGGCGATCACCGGCAGACGACCCACGAACTCCGGAATCAGGCCGTACTTGGTCAGGTCTTCGGGCGCGACATCTTCAAGCACCTCGCCGATGCTCTTCTGATCGTCCTTACGCTGCACCTGGGCTGAGAAGCCGATGCCGCTCTTTTCCGAGCGGTCACGAATCACGCGATCCAGTCCGTCAAAGGCGCCACCACAGATGAACAGGATATTACCCGTATTGACCTGCAGAAATTCCTGCTGCGGGTGTTTGCGGCCACCCTGCGGGGGCACCGAGGCGATGGTGCCCTCGATCAGCTTCAGCAGTGCCTGCTGAACGCCTTCCCCGGAGACATCGCGGGTAATGGAAGGATTGTCGGATTTGCGTGAAATCTTGTCGATTTCATCGATATAGACAATGCCGGTCTGGGCCTTTTCGACGTCGTAATCACACTTCTGCAACAGCTTCTGGATGATGTTCTCGACGTCTTCACCCACATAGCCCGCCTCGGTCAGCGTGGTGGCATCGGCGATGGTGAAAGGGACATTCAGCAGACGGGCCAGCGTCTCGGCCAGCAGGGTCTTGCCGCTGCCGGTCGGGCCGATGAGCAGGATATTGCTCTTCGCCAGCTCGACATCATCTTTCTTGATACCGGCTTCCAGACGCTTGTAATGATTGTATACAGCAACGGAAAGGATCTTCTTCGCTTGCGGCTGGCCAATGACATACTCATCAAGAATCTCGTTGATCTCACGCGGCGTCGGTAGCTTGCTTTCACCCAGTGAAGCGGTCTTATCCTCCACCTCCTCGCTGATGATGTCGTTGCACAGCTCGACACATTCGTCACAGACAAAGACAGAGGGGCCTGCAATCAGCTTGCGGACTTCATGCTGGCTCTTGCCACAAAAGGAGCAATACAACAGCTTGCCATTGTCATCGCCACCCTTGTCCTGTTTGTCGTCACTCATAGATTACCTCTTGGCGTCACTGATGGCCGCCATCTCTTGATACTCTTGCATAAAGATATCGTCTCTGCCAGCGCGTAACTTTAACGCCTGCAGGCAACTTTAGCGCTGCCGGAACAGCCTGACAAGCACATTACTTATCGGTGTTTTCGGCAACATCACGGGCATTAAGCACCTGATCGATCAGGCCATAGGCCACGCATTCCTCGCCGCTCATGAAGTTGTCACGATCCGTGTCCTGCTGGATCGTATCCATCGGCTGACCCGTGTGGTGGGCCAGAATCTTGTTCAGGCGTTCACGCACCAGGAGGATTTCTTTGGCATGGATCTCGATATCCGTGGCCTGCCCCTGCACACCACCCAGAGGCTGATGAATCATCATCCGCGAATGCGGCAGACAAAAGCGCTTGCCGGCAGCGCCGCCGGCCAGTAGCAAGGCCCCCATGCTGGCGGCCTGGCCGATGCAGAGAGTACTGACATCGCAGTTGATGAACTGCATGGTGTCATAGATCGCCAGCCCTGCGGTCACGGAACCACCGGGAGAATTGATGTAGAGGTGGATATCCTTGTCAGGATTCTCCGACTCCAGAAACAGCAGCTGGGCAACGATCACATTGGCCACATGGTCATCCACCGGGCCGACCAGGAATATCACGCGCTCCTTGAGCATGCGTGAGTAGATATCGTAGGAACGCTCGCCACGGGCAGACTGTTCCACGACGATGGGAATCAGGTTCAAGCCATTGATTTCGCTACTATAACTGTTGTTCATTCAGTCTCTCATCCTGTGCATTGGCTAATGGTCCGGCGGCATCGGAAAGGCTCCGTTGCCGTCGCCACAAGGCTAATCGGCAGTCTGCCCCGGATTCATGAGGTCGTCAAACGAGACCGGCTTGTCAGTGATGGCGGCCTTTTCCTGCACCCATTCCACGGCCATCTCTTCCAACGCGATGTTTTCCATCTCGGCCAGACGGCTCTTGTCACTGTAGTAATACTTGATCACGTCATCGGGGCGCTCGTAGCTGGCGGCCATTTTTTCGATAGTCTCACGCAGGCGCGCCGGCGGCACCTTCAGGTCATTGCTCTGAATCACTTCCGACAGGATCAAACCCAGCGCCACGCGGCGTTTCGCCTGATCCTCGAACTGTGCCGGATCCACGTCCTGCACCGGCGCACCATAGTGCTTCATGGCTTCCTGGCGCTGTTTGACCAGCGCATCGATCTCCGCGTCGATCAGAGCACGGGGGATTTCCATCAGCTCCAGCGCCATCAGGCCATCGAACACCTGATCTTTGACCCGGTTGCTAACCGTCTGTTCACCTTCACGCCGCATGTTTTCACGCACTTGCGCGCGCAGGGCATCCACGCCCCCTTCGCTGATACCGAAAGCAGCGATGAAGTCATCATCGATCTCCGGCAACGCAGGCTCTTCCACCTTGATGACCTTGGTGGCGAAATCCGCTGACTTGCCCGCCAGCTCCTTGGCGTGATAATCCTCAGGGAAGGTCACCGACAGGGTAAACTCGTCACCGGCCTTCTTGCCGATCAGCTGCTCTTCAAATCCCGCGATCATGCGCCCGGAACCCAGCTCCAACTCAACGCCCTCGCCCGTATTGCCCGGGAAGGGTTCGCCACCAATGGTACCCTCAAAATCGATGGTCACCTGGTCACCGTCCTGTGCAGGGTGATCCGTCTCCGCCCAGGTCTTACGCTGTTTGCGCAGGTTTTCCAGCATCTTGTCGATATCGGCATCACTGATTTCCAACACCGGGCGTTCCACCTTGATGGAATCCAGCCCCTTCAGTTCGACCTCGGGATACACCTCGAAGGTCGCGGTGTATTCCAGGCTGTCATCATTGGCGGCATCCGCCATTTCGATATGGGGCGTCCCCGCCGGGCGCAGTTTTTCCTGCGTAACGGCCTCGACAAAGCTGGACTGCATCACTTCACCCAGCACTTCCTGGCGTACCTGGCTGCCGAATTTCTTGCGAATCACGCTAAATGGCACCTTGCCCGGCCGGAAACCATCGATCTTGGCCCGCCCACCCAGGGACTTGAGGCGCTTTTCCACCTCACTCTCGATGCGATCCTTGGGCACCGCGATCTTCATCCGGCGTTCCAAACCCGTGGTGGTCTCAACAGACACTTGCATTGCCTTATCCCCATGCTCAAAAAAATTAAAACCGTTGAATTCGGCCGCAGAATCCAACCCCTACGACCGAATGAAAATTGGTGCGAAAGGAGAGACTCGAACTCTCACGGGTTGCCCCACTGGAACCTAAATCCAGCGCGTCTACCAAATTCCGCCACTTTCGCGTCATTAAAACCGGCTGGCAATCTTACCAACCC
>CAZTPE010000270.1:0-3901 GCA_964614545.1 uncultured Ectothiorhodospiraceae bacterium | reverse complement strand
TCATGCCGTTGATCGCACCACCCCAGGAAGGGATGATCATGGCGATGGAGATGGCGGCACCCAGCGAACCGGTCCAGTCAGGCAGGGCGGTGTACTGGAGGTGATGCGCACCCAACCAGACATAACCGAAGGTCAGAGCCCAGAAGTGAATCACCGACAGGCGGTACGAGAACATCGGGCGATTGGCCTGCTTGGGCACGAAGTAATACATGATGCCGAGGAAGCCCGCCGTCAGGTAGAAGCCCACTGCGTTATGTCCCCACCACCACTGGATCATGGCGTCCTGCACCCCGGAGAAGATGGAGTAGGACTTGAACATGCCGACCGGGATGGCGAGGCTGTTCACCACGTGCAGGTAGGTGATCATGATCATCATGCCGAGGAAGAACCAGTTCGACACGTAGATGTGCGAGCTCTTGCGGTTGGCGATGGTCATTACGAAGTTAACGGTGTAGGCGATCCAGACCACGGCGATGGCGATATCGATCGGCCATTCCAGCTCGGCGTATTCCTTGCCGGAGGTCAGACCCAGCGGCAGGGTGATGACGGCGGAAACGATGATCAGGTTCCAGCCCCAGAAGGTGAACCAGGCCAGCTTGTTGCTCCACAGCTTGACGCCACAGGTGCGCTGTACGCTGTAGAAGGCGGTTGCCATGAGGACACAGCCGCCGAAGGCGAAGATGACCGCGTTGGTGTGCAAGGGACGCAGACGCCCGAAGGTCAGGTAGGGAATATCGAAATTTAACACTGGCCAGGCCAGCTGTGATGCAATAAGGACACCCACCAGGGTGCCGACGACCAAGTAGATAACGGCGGCTACACTGAACCACCTCACTACATCAAAATGGTACTTCTCGGTTGTTTCCACGATTGTCACCTCCCGACTTTTCGCGTGGTTTTAGTTTTATCAAAACATAAAATCAGTTATTGATGCATTATGGATGCATCTTTAGAGCAGGTCCAAGACTTTACCTATTCCAGAGTCTTGTCAAGAAATTTTTGGCCCTCCAAATGGTTTGGCGGGCAGGTTGCACCGCGTGGTAGAAATAGCGTGTTTTTGTGTGGCTTGGCGAGAATATGGGGGTGCGGGGGACGGTCTGTGATACGGCTATGGTGCATAGTAAAAAAACACTCTCGGCAGTAGTGAAACCGGGCCTGATTTAAAGGCCTCTTGCGCCATTATTACCCCAGTGAAAAACAAAGGTATTTGGCATCCCAGTAGTCAAGATAGTTGAAAACCGGGAACGATCAACAAATGCGGGAAAAATTTCTCACCACCGGCGACGTAAAAATGGCGGCGTCGGGTGATTATGGCATTAATTCCCTGCTAAATCTTTCCGCTGTTTGTTACATATTAATGACTTTGTGCGCGGAATATTGTATGCGGCTAGCTGAACGCTGGCTGAACGCGTGGTTATGGGTGTCGCCCACGGCATGGCGGTTATCGGTTGCGCAAGGGCGGATGCGTATTTGTGGCGGGGGCCACGGGACAGGAATTATTCGTCCAGCCTGACATTGCGCAGTTGGGCGGCGGCGTCTTCGGGACTGATGGTGTTCACAAACAGGCCCGCACCCAGTTCGAAGCCGGTGGGGATACTGGTACGCGGGCAGATTTCCAGGTGCCAGTGAAAGCTTTCCTGTCCGCTGCCTTCCTCGTTGTTGGGTGGCAGGGAGTGGAGGAAATAGTTGTATTGCACGCCGCCCAGCACCACTTCCAGTCGTGCCATGGTACGTTTCAATAGACACCCAAGGTCGGTAAGATCTTCGGCCGTGACGGCCCGGTAGTCGGCATGGTGACGCAGGGGAAGGATATGGACCTCCCACTCGTAGCGGCTGGCGAAGGGCTTGATGGCGATGAAGCGCTCACTGCGCTCGATGACATACTGGCCCACGTCCAGCTTGCGGCGGACTTCGCCCGATTCACGGTCGTAGATGGTGGCCTCGAAGGTCAGGGCCTCGTCGATCAGTGAGCAAAAAATACAGCGGTGGTTCTTTTCGAAGAAGCGCTGACTGGCGTCCACCTCGGCCTGCACGTTGTCCGGCACCACCGGCATGGCGATGACTTGGCTGTGGGTGTGCGGGATGCTGCCGCCGGCGGCGGGACCGAAATTTTTGAACACCAGCACATAGCGCAGGCGCTCGTCGGTTGTGTACAGTTCCACCATGCGGTCGCGATAGGCACCAAACAGCATGGCCAAGTGCTCGACGCTCATTTCGTGCAGGCCGATGCCATGATGGTTGTGGTCGATGATGACTTCGTGGCGGCCATAACCATCAATTGTCTGCTGCAGACCGAAGGAAAAGTTGGGGTTCTGGCGGTCGTCGCCCAACACCGGGTAGAGGTTTTCGACAATGCGGATTTCCCAATCTTCGCGGGAGGGGTAGGTGGCGATCTCCGGTGGTGTCATGTCTTCGTTGCCGGTGCAGAAGGGGCAGGTGTCGACGTGCTTTCGGGTGTCGCGTGGCGCCGCCTGTTCGGCCTGTTTGGGGCGCATGCCACGTGCCGTGGCGACCAATACGGATTGCGTTGGAACGATGGGGTTGATGCGGATTTCGCGAACGGCGTCTTCCTGAGTGGTTTGTTTGTCGGCCATGCCTGCTGTCTCCCGATTGCTCTGCAAAACGTGTAAAAAGAGTAACAGGACCGCGCGTGGGCGCGCGCAAAACATTTTGATTCACGCATTAAAAAGGTGGGGGTATGTGGTGCCATAGGGCGTAATCTAATATCAGAAGCGCCCTATAGACCCCAGTCGGTAATGTGTAACTGCAGATCGGTGTCCTCGTCTTCGATGACCACGCGGTCGCGTACCGAGTGGCCGCTGCGATAGACGGACTCCGGGTCGCCGCTGACCAGTGGGTGCCAGTCCGGCAGCGGCTTTCCCTCGCTGAGCAGGCGATAGGCGCAGGTCTTGGGCATCCAGCCAAACTGGGGAATGTTTTCCACCGTCAGCACCGCGCAGGCGGGCACCCGGGTGGCGCGATTGGCATAGTCGCTGCAAGTACAGCGTTGCATGTCGAACAGGTGGCAGACGACATTGCAGTAATAGACCTCACCGGTTTCGTCATCCTCCAGCTTGTGCAGGCAGCACTTGCCGCAGTTGTCGCACAGGGACTCCCACTCCTGCTTATTCATTTCGGCGAGGGATTTGTTTTGCCAAAAGGGTTTGCTATCGGACATGGCGGGTACGGCTGATAGGTTAGAAGGCGGCTATTCTATCAGTTGCCCCGGCGCCAGGCATGAAAGCGCCCCACCCAGTCGAGCAGTCTTTCCGGCTTGTGATTTTTCTTCCACGCCCCGGCGACGAACTTGTTGGCCTCGGCCATGGTCGGGTAGATGTGAATGGTGGCGAGTATCTTGTTCAGCCCTAGGCCGTGTTTCATGGCCATGACGAACTCGGCGATCAGGTCACCGGCGTGCGAGCCGACGATGGTGACGCCGAGGATCTTGTCCTTGCCGGGCACCGTCAGCACTTTTACCAAGCCGTGATCTTCGCTGTCGGCAATGGCGCGATCGAGGTCGTCGATACCATAGGTGGTGACCTCGAAAGCAATGCCTTTTTCGCGTGCCTCCTGTTCATTGAGGCCGACGCGGGCGACCTCCGGGTCGGTATAGGTTGCCCACGGAATCACTGAATAATCGACACGGAAGGATTTGAACGGGCTGAACAGTGCATTGACCGAGGCGTACCAGGCCTGATGCGAAGCGGTGTGAGTGAACTGATAGGGGCCGGTGACGTCGCCGCAGACGTAGATGTTCGGGTAATTGGTGCGCAGGAAGGGGTCGGCCTCGATGGTGCCGGTGCGGGCGATGCGTATGTCCAATGATTCGAGCCCGAAGCCCTCGGTGTTGGCGCGCCGGCCTAGGGCGATGAGCACGCGGTCGAAGGGGATGCTGACTTCC
>CAZTPE010000269.1:0-3903 GCA_964614545.1 uncultured Ectothiorhodospiraceae bacterium | reverse complement strand
CCTGGTAGGCGGAGACGGCGCTGTCCAGATCCGAGTGGGCGGTCATGATGATCACCGGCAGCTCGGGGTACTTTTCGTTGATCTGCTCCAGCAGCTGTAGGCCATCGACGCCGGGCATGCGGATGTCGGTGAGGATGGCGCTGGGTGTCTCGTGTTCGAGGCGTTCGAGGATGCCGTTGGCATTGTCGAAGCTCTGCACGTTCATGCCGGCCTGCTTGAGGGCCTTCTCCAGCACCCAGCGGATGGCGTGGTCGTCGTCGATGACCCAGATGGGGCTGCTTTCCGTCATGGCGGGTTTCTCTCTTCTGACGCGGTGATTTTCCCTCTGCCGGGGCTGCCCGCTTCCAGGGGCAGCAGCAGGCAGAACTGGGTGTGTCCGGGCCGGCTCTTGCAGGTGATGAGGCCGTCGTGCTGGTTGATCAGCGACTGGGCGATGGACAGGCCCAGCCCGGTGCCGTTGGCGTGCCCGCTGACCATGGGGAAGAAGATGTTTTCCACCAGTTCCTCGGGGATACCGGGGCCGTTGTCGATGATGCAGACCTGGCACACCAGGCGGTGCTGGCGGCTGCCGATGGTAAACTGGCGCCGGGCGCGGGTGCGCAGGGTGATCTCGCCTTCGTCTCCGAGGGCCTGCACGGCGTTGCGCACCACGTTCAGTACCGCCTGGATCAGTTGGTCACGATCGCCGGTGATGTGGGGGATGCTGGGGTCGTAATCGGTGAGAATGCGGATGCCTGTTGGCAGTTCGGCCTGCACCAACTGGCGGATGTGTTCGAGCACCCGGTGAATGTTTAGAGATTCCTTGCGGGCGATGGTATTGGGGCCGAGCAGGTGATCCACCAGATTTCTCAGTCGATCCGCTTCGCCGATGATGATGGCGGTGTATTCCTTCAGTTCTGCTGCCGGTAGCTCCCGTTCCAGTAACTGCGCCGCGCCGCGCAGCCCGCCGAGGGGGTTTTTGATTTCGTGCGCGAGGCCTCGCACCAGGGTGCGGAAGGTCTGTTGGCGGGCGATCTGCTGCTCCTCGCGTGCCACGCGGCGTTGGTGGTCCAGCGGCCGCAGTTCCACCAGCAGGCCGGTGTCGTCGGGGCGCGTGCTCAGTGGCGTGACGGTGCAGTCCGCAGTGAGTGTGTGCTGGCCCGGAAGGCTGAGCTGTACTTCGTATTCGGTGATGGGGTGGCTGCTCTGCAGACCGCGTTTGAGGGCTGCCAGCAGGGGGCTGTCGCCGGGCAGAATTTCTTCCGCGGACAGCCCCAGCAAGCGGCTGGCGCTGATGGCAAACAGCATTTCCCCGGCCGGATTGATGAAGATCAGCCTGAGCACGGAGTCGAACATCAGCACGGCATGGCTGAGGTTGTCCAGTATGTGCTGGTGAAGCCCGGCCGACAGATTGTTCTCAACGTTCATAAGATGTGCGTAGCAAGAACCAAACCAAGTTTTGAATTCCTGTCTATTGACCCGCAGGCAAGCAATAAGTTTGCTTAATCAGTGGGTTAGCCAGCCCTGTGAGAAATTACCGGCAGCGGGAGGGGTTATCTGCCGGTGTCTGGCTTCAGATTAGCGCAAAACGCGCGTGCGCGCACCAGATTGGTGCGACAGAGGGTGGGTGAACGGTGGAGGCGGGGGGTCAGCGTCGGGGGACTGTCACGCGCAACATGTGAAAGGTCACGCTTTCCGAGCTGATAATGACGTTGTCGCTATCGTCTACGATCTGTATCTGAATGGTGTGGGTGCCACGATCGACATTCTGCAGACGTAACGTTGTGCTCTGCCCTTCGGTGGCCGGTATGCCATCCAGGAGCAGCACGAAGCGGTGGTCGGGCTTGAGCGCGGGGATGAGGTCGATGTTGACCTCAAGTGCGCCGCTGTTTTCCCGTATCGGGCTGTCGTCTGCGGGATGGGTGATGGCGACGAATTCATAGCCTTGGGCGTCGTTATTCTGCTCCGTGGTCTGGCTATCGGTGGGGGCGGCGCTGGGTAGGGTCGGTGCCTTGTAGGTGCTGGAGGGGGTCAGTTTGATGGGTTTGGCATTCTCAGAGCTGGGCCGGTCGGTGAAGACGGTGTTTCCTTCGGCGTCCTTCTCCATATACACCGCAGCAGCGACGGGGAGGCTGAGCAGCAGGGTAACGAAACCAAGAAGGATGGTGCAATTTTGTCTGTTCATGGGTCAAATGTAGCCGAATTAGAGGGGCTATACAAACGCCTCACCGGGCCGGGGGGCACCCATAAAAAAGCCCCGTTCTCAGTGCGATACCGGGAACGGGGCCTTTTCGTTCGTGCGTTGCGATTAGTTGCTTAGGAATCGATTGCGAATAAAACAACCTCCCGTAGGTTGGGCAAAGGAGCGTCAGCGACGTGCCCAACGGGGTGTATGGGAATGTTGGGCACGCTACGCTTTGCCCAACCTACCTTGCACCCATAAAAAAAGCCCCACTCTCGGTAACGCACCAAGAGCGGGGATTTTTTATGTGCGCCGCGAACGGCTTATGCACTTAGCAGCTGTAGTACATATCGAACTCGACTGGAGACGTGGTCATGCGCAGGCGCGTGATTTCTTCCATCTTCAGTTCGATGTAGGCGTCGATCATGTCGTCGGTGAAGACGTCGCCGGCGGTCAGGTAGTCGCGATCGGCGCTCAAGCATTCCAGGGCCTGATCGAAGGAGTGACACACAGTGGGAATCTGTGCCGCTTCTTCGGCGGGCAGGTCATACAGATCCTTGTCCATGGCTTCACCCGGATGGATCTTGTTCTGGATACCGTCCAGGCCGGCCATCATCATGGCGGCAAAGGCCAGGTAGGGGTTGGCGGTGGGGTCCGGGAAACGCAGTTCGATGCGGCGACCCTTGGGGCTGCTGACGAATGGGATGCGGATAGAGGCCGAGCGGTTACGCGCGGAGTAGGCCAGCATCACCGGGGCCTCAAAGCCGGGCACCAGGCGCTTGTAGCTGTTGGTGGAGGCGTTGGTGAAGGCATTCAGTGAACGGGCATGCTTGATGATGCCGCCGATGTAATACAACGCGGTCTCGCTGAGGCCGCCGTACTCGTTGCCGGCAAAGATGTTTTCGCCGTCTTTGGCCAGCGACATGTGCACGTGCATGCCGGAACCGTTGTCGCCCACCAGTGGCTTGGGCATGAAGGTCGCGGTCTTGCCGTAGGCGTGGGCCACGTTGTGCACGCAGTACTTGAGGATCTGGTTCATGTCGGCGCGCTTCACCAGGGTGTCGAACACGGTGCCGATTTCACACTGGCCGGCGGTGGCGACTTCGTGGTGGTGGACTTCGACTTCAACGCCCATGTCTTCCATGGCCAGACACATGGCGGCGCGGATGTCGTGCAGGGAGTCGACCGGCGGTACGGGGAAATAGCCGCCCTTGACGCCGGGACGATGGCCCATGTTGCCGTCTTCGTAGACCTTCTCGGAGTTCCACTCGGACTCCTCGGAATCGACCTTGTAGAAGGAACCGGCCATGTTGGAGCCCCAGCGCACGTCGTCGAGGATGAAGAATTCGGGCTCGGGACCGAAGTAGGCGGTGTCGGCAATGCCGGTACTCTTCAGATAGGCCTCGGCGCGGCTGGCGACAGAGCGGGGATCGCGCTCGTAACCCTGGCCGGTGGAAGGCTCGACGATGTCGCAGCGCAGAATCAGCTGGGTTTCATCGGCGAACAGATCCAGCACCGCCGTAGAGGTGTCCGGCATCAAAATCATGTCGGATTCGTTAATACCCTTCCAGCCGGCGATGGAGGAGCCGTCAAACATCTTGCCTTCGGTGAAGACGTCTTCGTCGACGGTGTGGGCGGGAACGGAAACGTGCTGTTCCTTGCCCAGCGTGTCGGTGAAACGGAAATCGACAAACTTCACATCATTTTCTTTAATGGTATTCAGAACGTCTTGAGCAGACATT
>CAZTPE010000268.1:0-3916 GCA_964614545.1 uncultured Ectothiorhodospiraceae bacterium | reverse complement strand
GGTTATCTGTAGGAGCGGCTTCAGCCGCGACCCACAATGGAATCTATGTCGCGGCTGAAGCCGCTCCCACAATAACCAGAAATAACTGAGCCCATGAGGCGAATCATCGCAAGCATGGCCCACTCCTGCCAGCTCAATGCCCGTCCGGCACCACACCCACCTGCGGCAGATTGGCCAGGCCGGTCTCGCGGGCGTGTTCCTCAAAGCCACGGTTGCGCCAAAAGAACGCGCCGGGCATGGTAGTGGGAATCACCAACACAAAGAACAGGGCACGGCCGAAGATGCTCATCACCAGCAACGATGCCAACAGAATCAGTCCCAGCCAAATACTGGCACCGGGCAGACCCAGGGCGGTAATGAACAGTGCGGCAACGAGATTCGCGCCCAGCAGCCCGCTGCGCAGCAAATAAGGCTTGCCGTAGCGGCTGACCTGCTCCGCATGGGAGGCGGCGCCCTCACCACCATCGGCCTTCAGGTCGCTGGCGTGGGCGATCAGTCCGACGCCTTCGAGCAGCAGGCCGAGGGCCACCAGCAGGCCCATCTGGCGCAGCAGTTCCTGCGCTGCATCCACGCCCAGCACCAGGATGCCAACCACAGCGATGAGGCTGGCGCCCAGGTACAGGGCGGCGCCGACGAAGCTGCTGGCGGTCTGCCAGTGGTTCCAGTAGGGGCGCGCTTTGATGCGATAGAGCTTGTACATGTAGTAGAAGCCGAACAGGCCACCGATCACCGCGGCGCCGGCAGCAATGTTCGCCAACGGCGGCAGGAAGCCCCAGCCCAGCCAGTCGTGGGCGACGGTGAGCACGCCGTAACCGGTCATGCCGCCGAAGAATAGCGACACGCCGGCGATCTCGCGGCTAACGGGAGATAGACGCCAGTTGTTAAAGCCGCGGTAGAAACGGTGCGGCTTGCCCAGGTGCATGTTGAGCTTGAACATGCCAATGGCCAGCAGCACGAACAGAGTGGCCAGCAGCGGCAGGAAGCCCTGCGTCTTCACCGCGGCCACACCGTCGAGGCCGACCAGCGACGCAAATATCAGCATCATGAAGGCGCCGATCACCGCCTGAGCCGAGAGGGTGAAGGCGATGTGCGCGTTCTCGTGCGAGCCGAGCAGCTTGCGCAGATTCCATTCACGCTGCGGCTTGATCTTCTTCTTGTCCACCACGGGCTCATAGCGGCCGCCCTTGTTGTCGTTGCGGTGGTATTTGAGCGGCATGGAATCGGTGCGTGCCATCTCACGCGGCAGGGTCTTGCGCTGCTGGAAGCGGATGTTGGGGTGGGTAATGTCGGGGGTGGGAAAGCCAGGGATGTCCAGCTTCGCCTGTTCGCGGTTCTCGGGGATGTTTTCGATCACGCCGAACTCCAGCGCACCGCCCAGACAGGCGGAGACGCAGGCGGGCTTAAGACCCACTTCGAGGCGATCCACGCACATGTTGCACTTGGATACCTGGCCCTTGATGGGGTCGAGCTGCGGTGCATTGTACGGGCACACCCAGGTGCAGTAGCCGCAGCCGAAGCAGATGTCCGGGTCCTGCAGCACCGCGCCGTATTCGGCGAACTTGGTGTAGGCGCGCGTCGGACAACCCTTGAGGCACACCGGGTCGTCACAGTGATTGCACGCCATGGAAATATTCATGCGCGTGTAGGCCGGATAGGTGCCACCCTCGACATAGCCGACGCTGCGGAAGGCCAAATGCGGCGGGTTGTCGTTCTTCTCGCTGCAGGCCGCCTCACAGGCGTGGCAGGCGATGCAGTTGTCGGCGGTGAAGTGAAAACCGTGTTGCTTGTAGCGATTCGGGTTATCGCTGACGCTGGCGTCGCCGTTGATATTCAGGCTCTGGCCACGCAGCGGGTTGCTCTTCTCCACCAGCTCGATGAACTTGCCGTGGGCGTTCTTTTCCCTGGACGTCTTGTCCTGCAGAAAGGCGTATTTAGGTTCGTCGTCACGTACGGGGAACATGTTTTTTCCTGTTCAAACTGTCTGGTCCGTAGGGTGGGCACCGCCCACCGAACATTGCCCTGGTCGAAAGGTGGGCAATGCCCACCCTACGCCACTTATCTCTTTTATTTGCGTTTATTGGCGTCTATTTGCGGACTGAATCCATCGATCCGCAAATGAACACAAATAGACGCAAATACAAGTCTCGAATAACTAGAATTCGCGCAACTCGACGTTCATCTGCGCGGCCTCTTCCTGGTTTACCTGCTCGATGCGCACCGCGCTCTGCTTGAAAGCCGGCTGGCGCGAATGCGGGTCGAGCAAGCCCTTGGTGAGGCGATTGACGCAGTCGTAATAATGGAAGGGAATGAACACCATGTTGCGTGGCACGCGCTGGGTCAGCTGGGCCAGCACCACGGCGTCGCCACGACGCGATACCACGCGTACATAGCTCATGTGTTCGATACCCAGCTCCTCGGCGGCGTCCGGGTTAATCTCCATGTACGGCGTGGGACTGAACTTGTTGCAGTTGCCCACCTTGCCGGTCTTGGTGCGGGTGTGGAAGTGTTCCACCACACGGCCACTGTTGAGCCATAACGGGAATTCGTTATCCGGCACCTCGTTGTTTTCAATGTAGGGCAGCGGGATCAGCTTGGCCTTGCCGTCGGCGTGCTGGAAGCCCCCCTTTTCGTACAGGCGCGGATCACCCTGGGGCTGAGTCTCCACGTCATCGGCGCGGTAGGGCCACTGAATGCCGCGCTTTTCTTCGATCAGCTCGTGATTCATGCCGGAGATGTCCACCAACCGGCCACGCGACAGGTAGGCCATTTCGTCGAACACCTCTGAAGGCTTGTCCGGGAACTTGACCTTGGCCCCCTGCGGGAAGCGCTTCGCCATCTGGTTGAAGATCCACAGATCGGAGCACGAATTGGCGTACGGCTGCGTCACCTGACGCACGATGTTGACGCGGCGCTCGGTATTGGTGAACACACCTTCCTTTTCCGCCCAGGTGGCGGCGGGAAAAAACACGTGCGCGTACTGGGTGGTCTCCACGTCGCGGTAGGAATCCTGCACGATCAGGCATTCCAGCTTTTCCAGCGTCTTGCGGATGCGCGCCGTGTTGGGCATGGAGGTCATGGGGTTGGTGGCCACCAGCCACAGGCCCTTGATCTGCCCGGTCTCGATGGCGGGAAAGATGTCGGTCTCGGTGAGGCCGCGACGCTTGGGCAGGAACTCGGGATCGATGCCCCAGAACTTGGCGATTTCCTCACGTTCGGCGGGATTCTCCAGCGTGCGGTAGCCCGGCAGGCCGGAGCAGGACGACCACTCGCGGGTGCCCATGGCGTTGCACTGACCGGTGATGGACAGGGAGGTGCCGCCGGGTTTGCCGATGTTGCCGGTCATCAGATTTAAGTTATTGATGCCCACCACGCCGTCGGAGCCGTGTGTGGACTGGTTGATGCCCATGGTCCAGATGGACATGGCGGCATCGGCCTTGGCGTACAGGCGCGCAACGTTGCGGATGGTGTCCTCGTCGATACCGCAGATCTTCGATGCGCTAATCGGATCGTAGTCGGCCACCACCTTCTCCACCGCCTCAATGCCGTTGGTGTGCTCGTTGATGTAGTCGCGGTCCTCCAGGCCTTCGTCGAGCATCACGTGCATCAGTGCATTGAGCAGCACCACGTCGGTACCGGGCGTAATGGCCAGGTGCATGTCGGCATTCTGTGCCAGCATGGTCACGCGCGGGTCTACCACGATGAGTGGGAAGTTCCGCTTCTCACGTGCCTCGCGCATACGCCAGTAGATGATGGGGTGCTGCTCGGGCAGGTTGGAACCGAAGGCGATCAAGCAGTCGGTTTGCTCAAAATCTTCATAACAGCCGGGCGGGCCATCGGAGCCGCCGGAACGTTTGTAGCCGGATACCGCCGAGGCCATGCACAGGGTGGGATTGCCGTCGTAGTTGTTGGTGCCGAT
>CAZTPE010000267.1:0-3930 GCA_964614545.1 uncultured Ectothiorhodospiraceae bacterium | reverse complement strand
TAACGGCTGCCTGTGTGGATGAACTCAAATCCCAAGTGGGAATTTTTGGTTAAGGTAAGTTGCCAGTCCAGGGTGAACTTGTTGCTTGGCACCAACGGCACGATCTTGTCCTTGTTGGCGCCGGAACGGTAGGTGGCTTTACGCCAGGCATAGCCGGCCTGCAGGCTGACCAGTTTGCCCAAGGGTAGTAGCAGTCCGAAGTTGAGGCCATCGCGACGGGTCCTGTCCAGGTTGACGTTGGCGGATGCGTTGGGGAAGGGAGCGTGGTCGAAGGCGTAAGCGATTTCGTCTTCCAGATCCATGCGGAACAGGTTGATATTCATGCGGATGCCGTTGGCATAGGTCTGTCGGGTGCCGATCTCGTAGTGGCGTGCCGTCTGCGGTTTGATCAGGGTCAGGACGCCAGTGGTGTAGTTCCACATTTCACCCAGCACTGGGGCGCGAAAGCTCTTGGCGACACGCAGGTAGTAGTGGGTGGTGCCGTAGTCGTGGTAGTCGTGCTTACGGCTGAGGCTGACGTCCCAACTGGTGATGCCGTCACTGCGGCGGTTACTGCCGACGGGGGCATTGCCGGCACGCACCTCGATCAGCTGGCGGCGGATGCCCAGGTTGAGGGTGGCCTGCCTGCCGAGGTCGATGGCATCGGTGAGGTAGATGCCATCATTTTTCTGTGTGACGTACTGACTGTTCCAGGTGGAGGTGGCATCCAGGGTGCTGCGGTAGACGTCGACCCCGGCGATGATCCGATGATTGCGGTACTGGCGGCGCGCACGCGGCGTAAACGAGAGGGTCTCGAGGTCGGAAACACTGCCATAACTGGTTTCTTGATGTTTGTTGCGCAGGGCGACTTCCGCTGCCATGCCCTCGCTGTCGATGAAGCCCTCGATGCTGTAGCGGCGCTCGGTGGCGTCATAGGGGAAGGAGCCGGCCTGTGAGGGGTTGGTCTCGTAGTCGGGCTCGTTGAGAGACCCCGGCAGCTGGACATCTTCCCAGCTCTGTTGATAGCGCAGGCCGCGCTGCCAGCCACCGTCCTCGCGACTGATCTCGGCGGCCAAGCTAGTGTTTTCCACCCTGTTGCTGTCGCGATAGCCGTCGGATTTCAGGCTGTCGATGTTCAGTGACAGGGCGGTATCCCCCGCCATCCTCTGCAGACCGGCGGTCAGGCGTCGGGTGTTAAAGCTGCCGAATTCCAGTGCCACGTTGCCGCTTTCACCATCGAGGGCGCTCTTGGTGACGATGTTGATGACGCCGCCTACCGCATTGTCGCCGTATAGCACGCTGGCGCTGCCTTGGATGATCTCGATCTGCGCGACGCTGTCCAACGGGATGGTGGCGAGGCTGGCGCTTTGCAGGTCGAGATCATTGAGACGACGGCCGTTGAGCAGGATCAGGGTGTTGCTGCCGCCGTTCTCACCGAAGCCGCCGAGGTCGATGCGATCGCCCGAACCGTTGATGCCGAACAGGCTGGAGACGCTGACGCCGGCCTGGTAGCGCAGCACATCGGAGATGCTGTTGGCGCCGCTGTTGGCGATATCCTCGGCGCTGATGGTGATGATGTTGACCGGTGCGGTGTCGATGGAGGCATCGAAACGCGTCGCGGTGACCACCACCGGGGCGGTGGTCAGCGCGGCGATATTTTCCTCGGCTATTGCCGGGCCGCTGGCGATGGTTGCCGCGGCGAGGGACAACAGGGTCATTCTGATCAGGGTATTGGTGTTACTGCTCACGGTCTTCTCTCCCAAAGTGGTTGCGCACACCCGCGCGAGTCATGCGGCGGCGAAAGGAGAGAGAGGGGGAGGGCTGCAAGTGTGGTGACTACTGCCCGCCACCACTGCCCTCCGCAGCCTGTGTCGTCGGCTTCAGGCCGGTCTCCGGGCTCATGAGTGACCTGGCGGTCTGGCCGACGCCTTCCCGGGAAGACCCAGTGGCGGGGTGTCGGCCGTCGAGGGCACTTCCCGTCATCGATCGATGACGGGAAGTGCCCTCGACGGCCGACACCCCGCCACTGGGTCTTCCCGGGAAGGCGTCGGCCAGACCGCCAGGTCACTCATGAGCCCGGAGACCGGCCTGAAGCCGACGACACAGGCTGCGGAGGGCAGTGGTGGCGGGCAGTAGTCACCACACTTGCAGCCCTCCCCCTCTCTCTCCTTTCGCCGCCGCATGACTCGCGCGGGTGTGCGCAACCACTTTGGGAGAGAAGACCGTGAGCAGTAACACCAATACCCTGATCAGAATGACCCTGTTGTCCCTCGCCGCGGCAACCATCGCCAGCGGCCCGGCAATAGCCGAGGAAAATATCGCCGCGCTGACCACCGCCCCGGTGGTGGTCACCGCGACGCGTTTCGATGCCTCCATCGACACCGCACCGGTCAACATCATCACCATCAGCGCCGAGGATATCGCCAACAGCGGCGCCAACAGCATCTCCGATGTGCTGCGCTACCAGGCCGGCGTCAGCGTCTCCAGCCTGTTCGGCATCAACGGTTCGGGCGATCGCATCGACCTCGGCGGCTTCGGTGAGAACGGCGGCAGCAACACCCTGATCCTGCTCAACGGCCGTCGTCTCAATGATCTCGACCTGCAAAGCGCCAGCCTCGCCACCATCCCGTTGGACAGCGTCGCGCAGATCGAGATCATCCAAGGCAGCGCCAGCGTGCTATACGGCGACAATGCGGTAGGCGGCGTCATCAACATCGTCACCAAGAGCGCCCTCGATGGTGAAAGCGGCAACGTGGCACTGGAATTCGGCAGCTTTAACACCCGACGCCTGACCGCCGGTCTGCAGAGGATGGCGGGGGATACCGCCCTGTCACTGAACATCGACAGCCTGAAATCCGACGGCTATCGCGACAGCAACAGGGTGGAAAACACTAGCTTGGCCGCCGAGATCAGTCGCGAGGACGGTGGCTGGCAGCGCGGCCTGCGCTATCAACAGAGCTGGGAAGATGTCCAGCTGCCGGGGTCTCTCAACGAGCCCGACTACGAGACCAACCCCTCACAGGCCGGCTCCTTCCCCTATGACGCCACCGAGCGCCGCTACAGCATCGAGGGCTTCATCGACAGCGAGGGCATGGCAGCGGAAGTCGCCCTGCGCAACAAACATCAAGAAACCAGTTATGGCAGTGTTTCCGACCTCGAGACCCTCTCGTTTACGCCGCGTGCGCGCCGCCAGTACCGCAATCATCGGATCATCGCCGGGGTCGACGTCTACCGCAGCACCCTGGATGCCACCTCCACCTGGAACAGTCAGTACGTCACACAGAAAAATGATGGCATCTACCTCACCGATGCCATCGACCTCGGCAGGCAGGCCACCCTCAACCTGGGCATCCGCCGCCAGCTGATCGAGGTGCGTGCCGGCAATGCCCCCGTCGGCAGTAACCGCCGCAGTGACGGCATCACCAGTTGGGACGTCAGCCTCAGCCGTAAGCACGACTACCACGACTACGGCACCACCCACTACTACCTGCGTGTCGCCAAGAGCTTTCGCGCCCCAGTGCTGGGTGAAATGTGGAACTACACCACTGGCGTCCTGACCCTGATCAAACCGCAGACGGCACGCCACTACGAGATCGGCACCCGACAGACCTATGCCAACGGCATCCGCATGAATATCAACCTGTTCCGCATGGATCTGGAAGACGAAATCGCTTACGCCTTCGACCACGCTCCCTTCCCCAACGCATCCGCCAACGTCAACCTGGACAGGACCCGTCGCGATGGCCTCAACTTCGGACTGCTACTACCCTTGGGCAAACTGGTCAGCCTGCAGGCCGGCTATGCCTGGCGTAAAGCCACCTACCGTTCCGGCGCCAACAAGGACAAGATCGTGCCGTTGGTGCCAAGCAACAAGTTCACCCTGGACTGGCAACTTACCTTAACCAAAAATTCCCACTTGGGATTTGAGTTCATCCACACAGGCAGCCGTTA
>CAZTPE010000266.1:0-3948 GCA_964614545.1 uncultured Ectothiorhodospiraceae bacterium | reverse complement strand
AGATCGAGCGCGTCATCGGCGCCTTCGCCCGTCTCGGCACCCGCCGGGTACGCATTACCGGCGGAGAGCCACTGGTGCGCAAGGGTCTGCCCGAACTCGCTGCCCGCCTGCAGGCTCTGCCGGGTATCGACGACCTGTCCTTATCCACCAATGCCGTGCAGATGGCACGCCATGCCGGTGAACTCCGCGCCGCCGGCGTCCAACGCCTCAACATCAGCCTCGATACCACTGATCCGCAGCGTTTTCGTGAGATCACCGGCGGTAAACTGGAAAAGGTGATCGACGGCCTGATGGCCGCCAAGGCCGCCGGCTTTTCGCCCATCAAGATCAACATGGTCATCATGAAAGGCGTCAACGATGACGATGTGGAGGCAATGGTCGACTTCTGCATCGAACACGACTTCACCCTGCGCTTCATCGAAACCATGCCCATGGGCGATACCGGCCGCGAGGCCAATGCCCATTTCCTCAATCTCTCCACCGTCCTCAAACGCCTCGAGCGCCGCTTCGAGCTGGTGCCCAGCGTCATGCCCGGCGGCGGCCCCGCGCGCTACATGCGCGTCGCCGGTACAGCGCTGCGCCTCGGCTTCATTACACCCCTCTCACAGCACTTCTGCGAGACCTGCAATCGCGTGCGCCTGTCCGTGGATGGCACGCTGTATCTCTGCCTGGGCCAGGAACACAAGTTTGAGCTACGCCCCCTGCTGCGCGCCGGTGTCGATGACGATGCACTGGACATCGCCATTCGCAAAGCCATCGCCCTTAAGCCCGAGCGCCACGAGTTTAATGACAAGCCCGGCCAGGTCGTACGTTTCATGTCCATGACCGGCGGCTAATCCCCCCAACAAACCCCGGCTAAAGATCCCCCTCTCTCCGTCGCTATAGCCTGCAGGCATCTAAAACGACAAAAATCCATGAAAAACCGCATCACCCCCACCACGGTGGAACACTCGCTGACCCATGACTCGTTCATCGTCAGCAAAACCGACACCCGCGGTCGCATCACCTACGCCAACCGCACCTTCATGCACATTGCCGGCTATAGCGAGCGCGAATTGCTCGGCCAGCAGCACAACATTCTGCGCCACCCGGATATGCCCCGCGCCGTATTCCAGCTGCTGTGGGATACCATCAAACAGGGACGGGAATGCTTCGCCTTTGTAAAAAATCTGTGCAAGGACGGAAGCTTCTACTGGGTCTTCGCCAACATCAACCCGGACTACGGCGATAAACACGAGATCTGCGGCTATTTCTCCGTGCGTCGCATGCCCCGGCGCGAAGCACTGGATGCCATCGAGCCTCTTTACCGGGAAATGCTCGCCGCCGAACAGGCAGCTGGTGCGCATGACGCCGTCGCCGCCGGAACCCGCATCCTGCAATCCCGCCTGCAAGAAGGACGCATTGAGTATGAACCGTTTATTCTTAGCCTCCAGGGCTAGGCTGTACCTTGTCACCAATGCCCTGCTCATGTGGGCGGCCACGCTCAGTGTCTATTTCAGCGAAGGCTTCCACCTCTGGATGTGGCTGTTTCCCCTTGCCGCCACGGCCCTCGGCATCGTCTGCCATATCCGTCTGAATCCTCCCCTGGATGCCATCGCCAAAATCCGCGAGGTGCTCCACGCCATGCGCAAAGGCAACTACAGCCAACGCATCACCCAAGTCCCCCATATGGGTGAACTGGGGTTGATCGCCTGGGATCTGAACGAATCGCTGGATGAAATTGAGACCTTTTTCCGCGATGTCAATGCCTGCTTCCTCAACGTCGGCGAGGGACACTATCACCGCCGCACATACAGCGACGGTCTGTACGGCGACATTGTCAGAAGCTTCAGCAACATCAACACCTCACTGGACGCAATGGAAAAAAACACCATCTATATCCAGCAAAATGAGCTGATGTCCAAGCTGCAAATGCTGAACACCGGTAACATGATGAAGAACCTGCTGAACAGCCAGACCGACCTGATCCGCATTACCGAAGAAATGAAAGAGGTACACGGCATCACCGATGAAACTGCAGAGAAGGCCCAGCAAAGCCAGCAGAGTCTGCACGAAATGGTCGCCGGCCTGCGAGACACCGTCGACATGATCGAGGCCAACAGCCTCGCCAGCGCGCAGCTGCACACCATGAGCAATGAGATCAGTGGCATCCTGTCAATGATCAGTGAAATTGCCGAAAAGACCAACCTGCTGGCCCTCAATGCCTCCATCGAAGCCGCCCGTGCCGGCGAACACGGCCGCGGTTTCGCCGTGGTCGCCGACGAGGTCAAGCAACTGGCCACCAACACCAAGAATGCCACCGACGAGATCGCCAAGGTCGTCACCACCTTCCGCAAAGAAACCGGCAACATGGAAGACACCGCCAGCCGTATGCAGGAAAAAGCCGGGCTCATGCAGAACAACATCACCGATCTGCAAGGCAAGTTCAGCGAATTCGCCGATCAGGCCAATGCCACACGCCGCTCCGTCAGCCTCGCCCATGACATCAGCTTCACCTCACTGATCAAGGTGGATCATATGCTCTACAAACAGAAGACCTACATGGCGCTCAGCACCGGCACCGAGTCCAGCGAAGCCGATGCCATCCTGGTGGACCACCACCACTGCCGTCTGGGCCAGTGGTACTACGACGGTGAAGGCCAGACACTCTTTGGCGGCACATCCTCCTTCCGGGCGATGGAATCACCTCACGCGGCCGTCCACGACAGTGCCCACCGCATCCTGAAGAGTCTTACCGATAGCCAGGTCGGGGGACAGGAGGCACAGGATGGTATTATCGCCTTGTATGAGGACATGGAGTCCGCCAGTGATGACGTCATGGCAACCGTTGACCAGATGGTGAAAGAAAAACACGCACCGACCTAATGGGGCCGCGTAGATCCCCCCCAGGGGACTGAACAATTAAGCCAGATTAATCCTTATTTGACTCCCGCCAACGATGGATGAAAACTAGGGGCCTTCTCATCCACCATTCCGGCCCCCCATGCTCAACATCGAAGACAAACCCGCATTCGACAACCGGATCGCCCTGTTCCGGCTCGCCTTCCGTCCCTTCTTTCTCGGCGCCGCAGTCTTTGCCGCAGGCGCCATGCTCTACTGGATGGGCGCACTGGCCCTTGGCTGGCCCTTCCAGCTGGGTGATATATCCCCCGCCACCTGGCATGCCCATGAGATGATCTTCGGCTACAGTCTGGCCGTTATCGCCGGTTTCCTGCTCACCGCGGTAATGAACTGGACCGGCGTGCAGACCCTCAACGGCGGCCCGTTGGTGGCCTTGTTCATTCTCTGGGCGGCCGCACGGCTGCTGCCACTGGGCGGGACGGATCTACCGCTGGCGCTGTATGCGGGGCTCGACGGCCTGTTTGCACTGCTGCTGTTTGCCGCCGTACTGCACCCTGTCGTAAAAAGCCGGCAGTGGAAACAGATCAGCGTGGTCACCAAGGTTTTTCTGCTGCTGCTCAGCAATGTCCTGTTCTATCTTGGCGCCATGGGCATCGTCGACGATGGCGAGCGCATGGGCCTGTATTCCGGCCTGTACATCGTGCTCGCCCTGGTCCTGCTGCTGGCCCGGCGCGTGGTGCCCTTCTTTATCGAAAAGGGCGTCGGCTACCCCGTGCAGTTGAAAAACCGCCTGTGGCTGGATCGCTCCAGTCTGGCACTGTTCACCCTGCTCTGGATCAGCGATGCCTTCCTCGACAACATCACCGCCACCGGCTGGCTGGCCGGGGCACTGCTGGTGCTGCACGTCGTACGCCTGGTCGGCTGGCACACGCCGGGGATCTGGCAAAAGCCCCTGCTGTGGGTGCTGTACATCGCCTACCTCTGGATCATTTTCGGCTTCGCGCTCAAGTTCGCCCTGTTGTTCACGGACATCTCACCCTCCCTCGCCGTGCACGCCTTCACGGTCGGCGGCATCGGCATGATGACCGTGGGCATGATGGCGCGCGT
>CAZTPE010000265.1:0-3954 GCA_964614545.1 uncultured Ectothiorhodospiraceae bacterium | reverse complement strand
CAACCTCGCGGCCCGAATCCCGGCCGAGCGTCCCATCCGGCCCGAACGTCTCGTTGTTGTAGGCGTACACCGAATCCCAACCGAGTTGCTGCTCCATATACTCGGCTGTGGTTTGCTGGACCAAGGTGTCTTCGGTGTAGGGAATATCTAAAGTGGCAAGGTGCTTTGCTGCGCAGTAATCCACTGGTAGCGTACCGGCCGGGCGAGTTTCTTCAGCTTCTCTTCGCTGACGGCACGCTTGAGCCAAACATTGAGCTGTGCCTTGTTCAGATCCAGTGCCTCAACCAGCTCGTCCGGTGTTTTTGGAGAATCACTGAAGAATAATTTTGCCTTGGCGAGAAACAAGTCATAAAAATCCAGTTCCTCGACCGGGCAGGAACTCGCCTGCTCAGGCATGCCCCCAGTTGATGCGGCATCCTCGGGTGCCGCATCATGCTCCGATTCTCTTTCTTCACCTGTCATAGAAGCAGATCCAGGCTCATCGGGATGTTCCTGTATGTAATCAGTTCCACCCTCACTAATTTCATTAGCGGCCTGGCTAAATAAATCCTCATCAGTCCCCACAACCTCTGATTGAGTCGAAAACAACGACTTGAAATCAATGTCCTTGACGCTTTCCGGCGCCCACACACCACCCACCCTGACGATTGCGGCATTACCAGCTTTTGGATCGGACGTGCGTTTTACCCAGAGCGGCACCCATTGTTTTTTCACATTCTCCATGGCGCCACTCCAGGTGCCGCCCTTCTCGCCTGAATGGACCACCATCGCCGTGTCTGAGAGACAATAGATGTACTTGTTTCTTTGCATGGCATTGCCAGCATTAAAGCCCGCTTCGGGATAGAAGGTCGAGATCAGCACGAGGTTGTTCGCCATCAGGTACTTTCGATACCTGGCCGTGGAACAGGCTCGCAGCAAATTATCAGCCAATACACCGATTACCGTACCTTCCGCCTCCAGCGCACCCAGCATGGCTGCTTCATCCACCCCTCGCGCCCCGCCGGATACGATGGAATAACCTTCACTTGCCGCAGTTGCGCCCAGGTCCCTGCTGTACACCAGATCCTGCTCGGCCGCATTCCGGGAACCGGCAACCGCCAGCCCGCCGCCGTTGAGCAATGCACGGTTCCCACAGCCAAACAGAACTGCCGGTGAATCGGTCCTCAACCGTTTTTTCAACTGCGCCGGGTAACCCGGATCTGATCGCGTCAGCACCCACAGCCCTGCTCGTAGCCATTTCTCCATCGCCAGGGCCAACGCAGACCCCCGGTCCATCAGGCCTTTGATACGTTCCAGTGTTATCGCCTCGTCCGACCAGCCATTCAGCAGTTCACTCAGTCGACCGTTCATCAACTGTTCCGGTGTCAGCGATTGTTCTTTCAGCCACAGTGCAAACCGCCCCCATTCCTTGGGTGTCAAAGGCTTGACCGCCTCTTTCCGGGCCTTGGCAAAATGCGCCGTCAGCAACAAGACGGCTTGTGTATTGGGTGATACCGACATTTAACTTCCCGTACTCGTTGAGGCCAATGCCACCGGATAGACCGGCCCGCTGCCGGCCTGTCTCAGCAGGGCGGCCAGCACGGTCACCGTCCATCCGGAATCGATCACATCATCCACCAGCAGCACAGGTGTGTCCGGGGTGTCATCGGATATCTCGAACACGCCATCCAGGTTGCAGCACTGATGAAAACGGTTCTGTTGGTTTTTCTGTGATTCGTTGTCAACCACCTTGTGAATCGCGCCCACAAAGGGCAACCCCAATCCAGCCGCCAGCCGCCGCGCAAAATCAGGTACCAGTGCGGGATGGTTAAGCGACGGAACGCATGTTACCCACTGCGGTGCAGGATTCGGTTGCCAGCGTTGTTCGATCATCTCGGCGACCGCATCGACCAGCTCGTCCCTGAAATGACCGGCATGCTTGTCATCGGCCACCAGCCCGCCCCAGCCGGCATCGCCCCAGCGCGACAAGATGCGCCCCTCCGATACCTGCAATCCGGCCGGCAGGTTGCCCCGAAAACCATATACCCGGAAGGCCCCTGCGGCCACCCGTTTCTTTGGCTTGAAAGGCATCTCAGCATGCTTCAGATACTGGGCCGCTGCAATGGCCAGTGATCGATCCACATCAACCCCGACCACTGGCTCACCCAGACACACCGCACACCGGCCGCAATCATCGGTCTCGGGATCATCCAGTGCATGGCGCAAGTACGCCATCAGGCAACCCTCGCTGTCGATATAGTCCTGTACCTCCTGCCATTCTATTTCCCGCTGCGTTGTCAGGTGTTCAATCCGGTCGTGGTCAATCCGGAACGGGACAGGAGTGCGGCGCCACTCGCTGCCCTGCTTGATCACCGGTGCCGGGTTCTCGACACTGAGAATCTTCAGCACCTTGTCGATCTGTCCCTGCCGCATGTTGAGATGCTGTTCAAGCTGACGAACAGACAACTCATCATGATCGGCCAGCACGGCCAGAATGGCATTCACATCCCGTTCGTCAGGAAAGGCGCTGTGGCGGAAGTACTCATGGATATCCTTATCCTCCTTACCGGACAGCAATACTCCATAAGCTGTATCGATCGCTCTCCCGGCCCGGCCAACCTGCTGGTAGTAGGCCACCACGGAACCAGCCGCCTGGTAATGAATGACGAAGCCCAGATCGGGCTTGTCATAACCCATACCCAGCGCAGTGGTTGCCACCAGCACCTTGATTTCATTGTTCAGAAGCAGGTCTTCGAGATGTTGCCGGTACTGATTGCTGCTCTCGAAGTCATCATGCTCCACACTGCCGTGATAGGCCCGCGCGAGAATACCCTGCTGATTCAGCCAAGCCGCGACCTGCTCGGCATCCCGGATGGTCAGTACGTAGACGATACCGGTACCCGGCAACGCCGGGATATACTGCGCCAGCCAGGCCAGTCGCGATGCCTGATCGGGCAAGCGCAGTGTCTGCAGTGCCAGGCTGTCCCGTACCAGTGGGCCGCGCTGAATATCAATGTCGCCGAGCTGCGCCAGCACATCGTCAATCACCCGGTTGTTCGCGGTGGCAGTGGTCCCGAGAATCGGCATATTCGGCGGCATCTGCCGCAGCACATTGACGAGCCGCCGATAATCCGGTCGGAAGTCGTGGCCCCAGTCCGAGATACAGTGGACCTCATCCACCACAAGCAGACCCACGCGATCCGCCACTGGCAACAGGACTCCCCCGACAAATTCCTCGTTCGACAATCGCTCCGGCGAAATCAGAATGGCGTCAACCTGATCTGCCAGCATGGCCTGACTAATCGTCGGCCAGTTCTCCTGGTTGGTGGAGTTGATGGTCTCCGCACGGATACCCAGCCGGTTGGCTGCCTCGATCTGGTTGCGCATCAGCGCCAGCAGGGGAGATACAATGACTGTCAGTCCTGCCCCACGGTCCCGCAAAATCCGTGTGCTGATGAAGTAAATCGAGCTCTTGCCCCAGCCCGTACGCTGCACCACCATCAGCTTGCGGCGGTGGTTAACCAGCGCATCGATTGCTTCCCACTGGCCGAGGCGAAAATGCGCATTCGGGTTACCGACGGCTGTTTTTAATAGCGCTTCTGCTTCTTGCCTATCCATTTCAACCAAGCGCTTGTATTTGAAAAGTGACAGCCATGGCTAGTCCGACTCCTGACGATGATCCGCGATAACGCGTTCTGCTTCCCGATCATACGAGTCTGCGATTCCCCTCAACGTCGCCGCAAACCTGTGAAATCCCGCATTCTCGACAATGTCAGCTTTCTGTCGATAGTCCTCAGCCAACTTGCGTTCTGGTTCCGCAGTTAGATCAACCCAACGAACTCCTCTGGAGTTATATGCCTCTGTGCTGTCTATTACACACATCTTTACGAAGTGTAGCGCACGAGGTGCTGATGTCGGACTGTTTCGCACATTTTATAGGCGGCACATGCGAAAGTGGAAACCGGGGACAGACCA
>CAZTPE010000264.1:0-3957 GCA_964614545.1 uncultured Ectothiorhodospiraceae bacterium | reverse complement strand
ATGATTTCTATGCGACGGTTGAGTTGCCGGCCTTCTTCAGTTTCATTATCTGCTCTCGGGTGGAACTCACCAAAACCCGCGGCAGAAATATTTTCAGGAATAACATTCATATCTGTCAGCAGATGGACGACAGTAAGTGCGCGGGAAGTGGACAGCTCCCAATTACTGGGAAACCGCGCACTTTTAATGGGATTATTGTCAGTATGTCCTTCGATCTGAAAACGTCTGTCGGAGAACTGGCTCAGTACCGACGCGATTTGAGCCAAAGCTTCTTTACCTTCGGGGTTCAAATTTGCACTTCCGCTCTTGAACAGGACATTATTAGGAAGATTAATGACAATTCGTCCCTGTTCGATGCTGACTGTTAATTGGCCGCCATCGATCATGGTTTGCAGCCGATTAACAAATTGTGCATATATTTCATTGCGACGCTTAGTTTCTGCTTCAATATTTTTGAGTGTGGCCATTCGTTCCTGAGAATCAGCAAGATTTCTTTGCAGGGACTGTTTTCTTGCTTCAAGATTCATCAATTCACCCTGAATTTTCTCAACCTGCATTTTGGCAGACTCTAATTCCTGTTCTGTTAACTTGAGCTGCTGTTGGTTACGTTTTATTTCTTCCTGAGCCAGTGCATTTTGCATCCTGGCTGCTTCTAATTCCTGCTCTGTCTTTTCAATTTTCGCCTTATTGCGGCCAATTTCGTCCTGGGCCCCTTCCAGGGATTCGCGCATCGCATCCTTCTCTGCCACAGCTTCCTCAAATTTACTGCTGGATACGCAGGCAGATAACAGCAGTAACGGAAGGATAGCGATGGTAAGCGTGCCAATTTTCATGATAACCCCTTGGTTGTGTTGGTCTGCCAAAGCAGAGGCCATACCCATCATGATGGGTATGTGCGCGCCATTTTCATATGCTTTAATGTTGGGGTCTACACGGGAATGTGTGTATTGCTATGAGCACTTATAGGGAGTGCTAGAAGAATTCCACCGTAATCTTTCATTGCTTGACGGATCCAGCAGTGATCCAGGTTCGCCCAGTATTTCTCAATCTCTTCCGGGTCGGATTCCCTGCTGTTCGCCTCAAGCGCCTACTTTTGGTGCTGCGGGATGGTTCATTATGAGCGCCAAATCAGGATGTTATTACGTGCACGCTCCCAAATAGAGTCGTGCCATCATTTCTGGCATATAGATGTAGTAACCCTGGATGGGCAAACGTCAGAACAATTCCACCTCTCCGGTATCGGCAGGCGCCGGTGAACCGGTGGCCCTATCACTCTCCCGTCGTTGTCCTGACTGTATATCTTCCCGGGAACGCAGGGATTCATCCCAGCCATCCTTGCTGGTCTCGAAGCGTTCAATTTTTCGATGCAGGAACATGCCCAGCTTCTGCAAATCGGTCTCCGATACCGACTGTGTCTGATTGGCTGAAACCACGCTGGAGTTTAAGTCCACCAGAGACTGTACAAAGCCGTGGGCAACACTCGACACCTGCTCCTGGTGTTTCATCGCATCCATCATGTCATCCGACAAATGTTTGATCTTTTGTACCGCCAACAGGATCCGGTCGATCTCCGTGGACGTTTGCGACATCTGATCCAGGGTCGTCAGTGAGTCATCGTGAGTCTGGCGAATCTGACCCACGGTACGTGTCGATTCACTACTGATGGAATCCGATAGCGAACGAATCTGCGTGGTTGCCTCCTGGGTCTGGATAGACAGGCGCCGCACTTCATCTGCGACGACGGCAAACCCACGCCCGTGTTCACCCGCCCGCGCCGCCTCGATGGCGGCATTCAGGGCCAGCAGATTGGTCGCCTCCGCAACCTCAGTAATGGCCTGGGTGATACCGACAATTTCTTTATTCACGTTGGCCAGCACATCAATCTGGTTAGCCGCACGGTCTGTAGACTCGGCCAACTTGCGCATACTCTGTTCGGTTCGTTGAACAGACTCCTGAGACTGTGCAGCGCCCTCCACCGCCTCAGCAACGGCAACAGTGATTTCCTGGTTTTGGGAATAGGCGGATTGGCGCAAGCCTTCCAGTTCGGTCACCGACTCCGCCACCTGGTTGCCATACTGGTTCTGCATCTCGGATTTCTGTTTAATCAGCATAAAGCTGTCGGCCAATTCACGGGATATGGGCAACAGCCGGCTGGCCGAGGCGGCGATTTCGGTAATCTGTTCGTCGCAGGTCGATAACAGCGGGTTCAGCTCTGCCGCAAACGATTCATTATCAGCATATCGGAGGGCCGTGTGGATTTTGTCATCGGCCAGCAGCTGGCCAACAAGCCCTCGCAAATCGCGTCTTACGGCACGGCGCATAGCGGCCAGATACACGCCAACACCCAATGCCAGTAGCAACCCCCACCCGGCCAGCCCCCAGGCTAGCGAGCCCTCGAACATAACCAATGGCGGCAGCACCAGCGCTGCTCCCAGCAACACAACCAACAACACATCTAGGTGACGGTGTTTCAAACAGGCTCTCCACTCAAGTGTTTTGACCAATAGACTTCCGATACGCATAGCGGCAGAGTTGCGGAGACTTTGAGTAGAATCTGCCTGTGATGCCGGTGCTGTCGCGTTAACTTTCCACCGTCATGCCGGATACCGGGGCAGCACTGCAAGGTGGTGGTGTCGGGTTCAGTCGATTTCGCTGGGGCGAATGATCCGCTGCAACTTGCCGCTCCGGGGGGCGAGCTGTTGCCAGTCATTCGGCAGATGCGCCTGTGCCAAAGTAGCGGTGGCCATCAGCTTCCCCTTGCTCGACAACGGCAGGCCGGGGCCACAAAGATAGTGGAGCAAATCCTCAAGACCCGGATTGTGACCAATCATCATCACCGCCCCGCCGTCCTGAGGGCACTGGGCCATGACCTCCAGCAGGGTGGTGACACTGGCCAGATAGAGGCGCTCTTGATGATTTATTCGCGCATCGGGGATAGCAAGGTGTTCACGCAGGCCCTGCAAGGTTTGCTGCGCCCGGAGCGCCGTGGAGCAAACAATCCATTGCGGCCGGATGTCGTTCTCATTCATCCAACGGCCCATGCGCATGGCGGCCTTGTTGCCGCGTTGGTTGAGTGGGCGATCGAAATCCTTCAATTCCAGGTTGTCCCAATCAGACTTGGCATGACGAAACAGCAGCAGTGATTTCATAGCCTACCTCTTTTCAAAAATTATCCGCTTTGAACAATGGCGGATTCTAGCCACGCCGCCGGGAGCTGCACTGATGAACATCGTGTTTGGTGGACTCAGGGTCTGCTCACCCCGAATGCAGGTGCCCCGGCGGACAGCACTGCTCATGGGGCTGCACGCCGGGCCGGCGCTCGTACCAGCCACGGCTGCGATTCACCACCGCCACCGCCAGCAGCATCACCGGCACCTCGATGAGCACCCCAACCACCGTGGCCAGCGCCGCGCCGGACTTGAAGCCGAACAGGGCGATGGCCGTGGCCACCGCCAACTCGAAGAAGTTGCTGGCGCCGATCAGCGCCGAGGGGCCGGCCACGCAGTGCGGTGAGCGGACCGCACGGTTGAGCAGATAGGCGGCGCCGGCATTGAACAGCACCTGAATCAGGATCGGCACCGCCAGCAAGGCAATGATCAGCGGCGCGGAGATGATCTGTTCGCCCTGAAAACCGAACAATAACACCAGCGTGGCCAGCAGCGCGCCCAGCGACAAAGGCTGGATGCGCTTGATGGCGCGGTCGAGACGCGCATAACCGTGCTCCTTCTTCAGCAGCGCACGCCGCCACAGGCCGGCGATCACCAGCGGCGTAACGATATATAGCAGCACCGATAGCAGCAGTGTATCCCACGGCACGGTAATGGCCGACAGCCCCAACAACAGCCCTACCAGGGGTGCGAAGGCAAACACCATGATGACATCGTTGAGCGCCACCTGCGACAGGGTGAAATGCGGCTCGCCGCGCATCAGGTGGCTCCACACAAACACCATCGCCGT
>CAZTPE010000263.1:0-3978 GCA_964614545.1 uncultured Ectothiorhodospiraceae bacterium | reverse complement strand
TCGCTGGCGGTCTATCCCCCAGAGATCTCGCTTGCCACCAGCGCTGATTATCAAGCAGTGGTTGTCGTCGCCTCACGCAGGCCCTCGAAGGTCGCGGAATTCACCGGTGACAGGATGTTCTGATCTTCGATGAAGTCACCCAGACGCGAGTCTTCGTCGTCGCCAATGGGCGTCTCCATGGAGATGGGCTCCTTGGCGATCTTCAGTACCTTGCGCACTTTGTCTTCGGGCATTTCCATGCGCTCGGCCAGCTCTTCCGGGGTGGCCTCACGGCCCATCTCCTGCAACATCTGGCGGGAGATGCGATTGAGCTTGTTGATGGTCTCAATCATGTGCACCGGGATGCGGATGGTGCGCGCCTGATCGGCGATGGAGCGCGTGATGGCCTGACGAATCCACCAAGTGGCGTAGGTGGAGAACTTATAGCCACGGCGGTATTCGAATTTGTCCACCGCCTTCATCAGGCCGATGTTGCCTTCCTGGATCAGATCGAGGAACTGCAGACCACGGTTGGTGTATTTCTTGGCGATGGAGATGACCAGACGCAGGTTGGCCTCGACCATTTCCTTCTTCGCACGGCGGGCCTTGGCCTCGCCGATGGACATCTTGCGGTTGATATCCTTGATTTCGCTGATGGAAATGCCGGCTTCCTTCTGCACCGCAACCAGCTTGTTCTGCGCACGCTGAATTTCATCGGCATAGCCCTTCAGCACGGAAGAGTAGCGCGCCTTGCGATTGATCTGCCTCTGCAGCCATTCCTGGTCGGTCTCGTTATCGGGAAACGAGGTGATGAAATCCTTACGCGGCATCTTCGCCTTGCTGACGCAGATATCCATGATGACGCGCTCGTGGGTACGCACCCGGTTGACCAGACTGCGCAGATTATAGATCAGCCGTTCGGAAACCTTGGGAATCAGCTTGATTTCGCCCAGCTTTTCGACCATTTCTTCGGTGAGCTTGCGGCAGCGCTCATCGGCGCGGCCATGCTTGACAACCACCTTTTGGTATTTTTCGAACAGCTTGCGCAGCTCGTCGAAACGCTCCTTGGCCTCTTCGGGGTCCGGGCCGGTGTCGACGGCCTCTTCCTCTTCGTCATCACCGCCGGCCTTTGCGTTGGCCTGAGGTGCAACGGGCGGCTTCGGCGGCTCGTCGTCCTCTTCACGCACAAAACCGCTGATCAGGTCGGTCAGGCGCGCCTCGCCGTCTTCCACGCGCTGGTAAGCATCCAGCACGCTCTTCAGGGTGCCCGGGTAGAAGGACAGGGCATACATGACCTGATTAATGCCATCTTCGATGCGTTTGGCGATGACGATCTCGCCCTCGCGGGTGAGCAGTTCGACGGTGCCCATCTCACGCATGTACATGCGGACCGGGTCGGTCGTGCGGCCAAATTCGCTGTCTACCGAGGCCAGCGCGGCGGCGGCCTCTTCGGCGGCATCCTCGTCGGTGGCAACATTGTTTTCAGACAACACGATCTGATCGGCTTCCGGCGCCACTTCGTGCACCGCAATACCCATGTCGTTGATCATGCTGACAATGTCTTCGATCTGGTTCGGATCGACGATATCGTTCGGCAAATGATCATTGACCTCGCGATAGGTCAGGTAACCCTGTTCCTTGCCGCGGGCGATCAGAATCTTCAACTGGGACTGCTGTTCTGCATTCATAGACATGTGATTGTCAGACACCTATAAAAAATAGCCGCGTATTATAACCTAATTTCGCAGGGATTTGCGACCGATTTAAAACACCCTGCGATACGTCAAGCGCCACTGCCACGTTTTCCGGCAAGCGATTGCTTTAATTGATGTTTTTCCTCATCACTGAGGTCGCCAAGACGGGACTTCGCAAGCAGACGATCCAAGGCCTGCTCATCACGCAGGGCGGCGATATGCGACATCACATCGATAAATTCGACCGCCAGACCGTCATCCGGCACATCGACCGGCGACTGCGCCAGACGCGCGAGATGCCGACCTTCGTCCTGGCCCCGCCAGTGCTCGAGAATGGCACCACAACTTAAATGTGGGCTGGCACGCAATAAATCAATCATTGCCTGCAGCAATGGCACGCCTGGTAATTCGAGCCCTCGCAGGGCATCAAGTTCCGTCAGGCCTTCAGCCAGTTGCGGACGCTGCAGCAGCAGGCGGATCGCACGGCGCACGGGCGAGGTGCCCGCTACCGGCGCAGGGCGCCTGGGCTCCGCCGCCGGGCGGGGGACGCCGGTCAGATCGGCCAGCGCTGCGGCATCGAGCCGCGCAATCTCCGCCAGCTGCGTCGCCATCATGTGCCGAAACACACCCTGCGGCAGCTTTTTCAGCAGCGGCCGCGCCTGCTCCACCAGTTGCGCGCGGCCATCGATAGAGCCTAAATCGACCCTGTCCGATAAAGCATCAAAGAAATAGTTGGAAAATGGGCTGGCGTTCTCCAAACGCTGCTCAAAACCGGCCTGCCCTTCCTTGCGCACCAGGCTGTCCGGGTCTTCGCCATCGGGCAGGAACATGAAGCGGACCTGCCGCCCCTCACTCAACACCGGCAGGGCATTTTCCAATGCCCGCCAAGCGGCCTCCCGCCCGGCACGGTCGCCATCAAAACAAAACACCACCTGCGGAACAACACGAAACAGGCGCTGCAAATGTTCCGCCGTAGTGGCCGTGCCCAGGGTGGCGACCACATTTCGCACACCGAACTGCGCCAGTGACACCACGTCCATGTAGCCCTCCACCACCAGCAGGCGCTCCAGCTTGCGCACGGCCTTGCGCGCCTGATACAGACCGTACAGCTCGCTGCCTTTGTGAAATACCGGGGTCTCCGGCGAATTGAGATATTTGGGCCCGGTCGCTCCCGCGACATTCGCACCTCCCTGTGTATCATCTTCGCCGCCCATGACGCGCCCGCCAAAGCCGATCACCCGGCCGCGACGGTCACGAATCGGAAACATGATGCGCTCGCGGAAGCGGTCATAGTGGCCACCGCTATCCTTACGGATCAACATCCCGGCTGCCAGCAGGCGCTCGGCCTTCACACCCAGCGCAGGCGTCAGGTTGTCCCAGCCGGGCGGGGCAAAACCCAGCTCGAAGTCGGCGGCGATCTCACCACTCAGACCGCGCCCCTTGAGGTAGTCCTGTGCACGCTGTGCCTGCGGATGCCGGCGCAGCTGCTGACGATAGTAATCGGCGGCCTTTTCCAGCACCTCGTAAAGGTCCTGATTGCCACGATCCGCCGACGGCACCGAGCCGGCCTCGCGCGGCACCTCCAATGCAACCAAGCCCGCCAGCTCTTCCACCGTCTCAACAAAACCCATGTGCTCGTATTCCATCAGAAAGCCGATGGCCGAACCGTGCGCGCCACAGCCGAAGCAGTGATAGAACTGCTTTTCGCGACTCACCGTGAACGATGGGGTTTTTTCGTCGTGGAAGGGGCAACAGGCGGTGTATTCGCGGCCGGCCTTTCTCAGCGCCACGCGGCCGTCGATGACGTCGACAATATCAACGCGGGTCAACAGTTCATCGATGAAATGGGGGGGGATGCGGCCAGCCATGGGACTATGGTAGGCCCTTACAGGGGAATTGTCTGTGCCGCGTCAGCGTGTGCAAGCCCACAACGACACGGTGACAAATCAGCGAAAAAATACAACCGTGGGGCAACGCCCCGGACATCAGGCGCCGAGACGCGCCTTGAGCTTGGCGCTCACGGCACCCATGTCGGCACGGCCCTGTACCTTGGGTTTGAGAATACCCATGGCCTTGCCCATCTCCTTCATAGAGCTGGCGCCGCTGGTGGCAATGGCCTCATCGATGAGGACATCAAGTTCGTTGTCGCCGAGCGCTTCGGGCAGGTAGGTCTGCAATACCGTGATCTCGAAGGATTCCTGATCCGCCAGATCCTGGCGACCAGCCTCTTCGAACTGGCGCACGGAGTCACGGCGCTGCTTGACCATCTTGTCGAGCACGGCCAGCACCTGCGTGTCATCCAACT
>CAZTPE010000262.1:0-3996 GCA_964614545.1 uncultured Ectothiorhodospiraceae bacterium | reverse complement strand
CCTGGCCCTGCTGATCCACTTTGTTTCCGCCATCGACGGCATCGACCGCATCCGCTACACCACCTCGCATCCGGTCGAGTTCAGCGATTCGCTGATCCAGGCCTATGCCGAGGTGCCGGCGCTGGTCAGCCACCTGCACCTGCCGGTGCAGAGTGGCGCCGACCGCATCCTGCTGCACATGAAGCGCGGCCACACGGCGCTGGAATACAAGGCCAAGATCCGTGCTCTGCGCGAGGTGCGGCCGGACATCAGCCTGTCGTCGGACTTCATTATCGGCTTCCCCGGTGAGACCGAGGCCGATTTTCAGGACACCATGAAACTCATCGAGTCGGTGGGCTTCGATCACTCCTTCAGCTTTATCTACAGCGCCCGCCCCGGCACCCCGGCCGCGGATCTACAGGACGACGTGCCGTTGTCGATAAAGAAACAGCGCCTGGCCATTCTGCAGCAGCGCATCGGCGAGATGGCTGCGGCCATCAGCGAAGGCATGGTGGGCACGGTGCAGCGCGTGCTTGTCGAGGGCCCATCGCGCAAACAGCCTGAGCAGCTGCGTGGCCGCACGGAAAATAACCGTGTGGTAAATTTCAGCGGCCCACCCCAGCTGATCGGTGAGTTTGTCGACGTGCGCATCAGCGAGGCCCTGCCCAACTCCCTGCGTGGCGACGTGCTGGCGGCCGCCGGCGGCGTGGCCGACTGCGCCTAAGCCCGGATATTTCATAAATTATGCATAATCTCGCTTGTTCATTGATTCCACAGAGAACATTCTCTCAGTCGCCCGTAATCACCGATAGAGCCTGCCCCGCGAGCGGAGCGAGTGTATTGGGTACGGGACTTCTTCGAGACTTTTTGTCAAACCAAGGGCCCTGTGAAACCAATGCCCTGCGCGATCTTTATGTAAATTCATGAAATATCCGGGCTGAGTTTTCACCTTCATCTCGCAGCAACCCTCACGGTACCCAGCACTTTGAACGATCAACCCGATTCCAGCAATTTCATCCTCGAACCCGCCGACAACCAGCGACTGGCCAATCTGTGCGGGCCCTTCAACG
The DNA here is from genome assembly GCA_964614545.1 of uncultured Ectothiorhodospiraceae bacterium. GTDB lineage: Bacteria > Pseudomonadota > Gammaproteobacteria > SZUA-152 > SZUA-152 > DRQN01. Next base: position 2,947 of record CAZTPE010000262.1, on the reverse strand, counting down.
AAAACCTTCGCCAGATCGAAGGCCGCCTGGGCGTGGAGATCAATAACCGCGGCAACAGCTTTAGCGTCATCGGTGACCTACATTCGGTGCGCGCGGCGGGTGAGATTTTGCAGGGACTGTATCGGGAAGCCGAGCACGAAAACCTCTCGGCCAATCGCGTCCATCTGTTTTTGCAGGAGGCACGTGTCGAGGCGCTGCTGGAAGGCGAGGCAAAGGATGACAGCAACGACGTGGTGATTCGCACCAAGCGTGGCGATGTGCGCGGACGCGGTTTTAACCAGCGCCGCTATCTGCGCAATGTGGTGAGTCACGATATCAACTTCGGCATCGGTCCCGCCGGTACCGGCAAGACCTACCTGGCCGTCGCCTGCGCCGTAGAGGCGCTGGAAAAGCAGACCGTGCGTCGTCTGGTTCTGGTTAGACCTGCCGTAGAGGCCGGCGAACGGCTGGGTTTTTTGCCCGGTGATCTGGCGCAGAAAGTCGATCCCTATCTGCGCCCGCTCTACGATGCCCTTTACGAGATGTTCGGCTTTGAGCGTGTCGATAAGCTCATCGAGCGCAACGTCATCGAAGTGGCACCGCTGGCCTACATGCGCGGCCGCAGCCTGAATGAGTCCTTCATTATTCTCGACGAGGCACAGAATACCACCGTCGAGCAGATGAAGATGTTTCTTACCCGCATCGGTTTTGGTTCCACGGCCGTGATTACCGGTGATGTCACACAAACGGATCTGCCCTCGCACACCCGCTCCGGTCTGCGTCATGTCATCGAGGTGCTGAAGGACATCGACGGCATCAGCTTTACTTTCTTTCAGGCCAAGGACGTGGTGCGTCACCCGCTGGTGCAGCGTATCGTCACGGCCTATGACGAATACGAATCTGCACAGGAGAGTGCAAAGAAGGAAACACAGAAGGAAGCACAGAAAGAAAAGTTGCCCGACAATAACGGGGAACGGAAGTCTTCATGACGCTGCATGTGGAGGTCCAGTTTGCGTTAGATGATGCTGATCTTGTCCGGTTGCCGGACGCCGAAAAACTTTCGCACTGGGCACGGGCGGCCTTCGATGCGGTGGAAAAATCCTTTGTGGGTGAACCGCAGATGACCTTGCGTCTGGTGGAGGAGACGGAAATTGTCCAGCTCAACCGTGATTACCGCCACAAGGATGCGCCCACCAATGTCCTGTCATTTCCCTTTGAAGTGCCGCAGGGGCTGCCGGCATCCGAGTGCAATAGTGATCTGGGCGATGTGGTGATCTGCGCGCCGGTGGTGCAACGCGAGGCCGGGCAACAGGGCAAGACGGAAGAGAGTCACTGGGCGCACATGGTGGTACACGGTACCCTGCACCTGCTCGGCTACGATCACATCACCGATGCCGAGGCCGCGCAGATGGAGTCCCAGGAGATCCAGGTTCTGGCCGGGCTGGGCTTTGCCAATCCTTACGCTGAGTCCGTGTAAGCTATCTTTCGTAAACTATTTATAGATATTTTTGGGGAATAATCTTGTTGCAGACGTTGTTACAAACCTTGTTACACACAATGGTGTCATCTTGAACGAAGACCGATCGAGCAGCGCTGCCGCCACTAGCGAGCGGCAGGCGCGTTCCTGGCTCGAAAAACTGAGCCAGGCCCTGCTGCGTGAGCCGCAGGATCGCGAACAGCTGACGGCCCTGCTGCGCGATGCGGAACAACGCAATCTGCTGGATGCCGGCGCCTTGTCCATGATCGAGGGCGTGCTCAACGTCTCCGACATGCAGGTGCGCGATGTGATGGTGCCACGCTCGCAGATGGTGGTAGTGAAGCAGGATGAACCGCCGGAGTCATTTTTATCGGTGGTGGTGGAGTCCGCCCACTCACGCTTTCCGGTGATCGGCGACACCCGTGACGAGGTGGTCGGCATTCTGCTGGCCAAGGACCTGCTGACCTATTTCGGCCAGCGTGCCGCCCGTTGCGGTGGTGATGAGCCGCGTTTCAACCTGCGTGATCTGATGCGCCCGGCGGTGTTTATTCCCGAGAGCAAGCGCCTCAACGTGTTGCTGAATGAGTTCCGCGCCAACCGTAACCACATGGCCATCGTGGTCGACGAATATGGCGGCGTGGCCGGGCTGGTGACCATCGAAGACGTGTTGGAGCAGATTGTCGGCGACATCGAGGATGAGCACGATATCGATGACGATGTGTCCATCGTGCGCCATTCCGACAACAAATACACGGTCAAGGCGCTGACACCCATCGAAGACTTCAACGAATATTTCGGCGCCGATTTCAGCGACGATGATTTCGACACCATTGGTGGCCTGCTGATGCACGAGTTCGGTCATCTGCCCCAGCGTGGCGAGGTCTGCCATTTGGGGCCGTACCGCTTCAAGGTTCTGCGTGCGGACAGCCGGCGTATCTACCTACTGCGCCTGACGGTCGACGCCGAGGCCGAGGCCGCCAAGTCAGAGACCTCCAGCGAGCGCTGATGCCATGAAGGTATGGCTGGCCCGACTTCCCTTGCGCTGGCTGTTGGTCGCATTTCTTGCCGGGCTTGCCCTGCCGTTTTCCTTCGCCCCGTTTGGCCTCTTTCCGCTGGCGATCATCTCGCCCGCGATTCTCTTTTGGCTGTGGCAAACGATGTCTGCCCGTCACGCTTTTCTCTCGGGCTATCTATTTGGTGTTGGCTATTTCGGCCTGGGGACCTCCTGGGTAGCGGTGAGCATGTATCGCTTCGGTGGCATGGGGGTCTCACTGTCGCTGCTGTCGACGGTGCTGTTCGTGCTGCTGCTGGCGGCCTTTCCGGCGCTCACCGGCTGGCTGTATCGCCGTTATTTCTCGACACTTTCGTCGTCGCTTCGATTGCTGCTGGTCCTGCCGGCCTTGTGGGGGCTGTTGGAGTGGTCGCGTGGCTGGGTGCTGACCGGCTTTCCCTGGCTGGCATTGGGTTACAGTCAGACGGATTCTCCGCTTG
>CAZTPE010000261.1:0-4006 GCA_964614545.1 uncultured Ectothiorhodospiraceae bacterium | reverse complement strand
ACCAGAAACACGATTTCGTAGTGTCTCACGAGCACTCCTCTTGGGTTATTTAGCCCCCCACGACCGTCGCGGTGGAGCAAGGAGGTTAATCCGGATTTTTCGAGCCGCGAATTCTACGCCATGGGCTACGCAAATACAAACGGGGGGTTGCCATTTCCAAACCCGACTTGGCAGCATTCTGTGTGCTGTGCGCGGCGGCACAGAGAGGCCATCGAGTAGCCTGGATGAAACGAAGTGGAATCCGGGATGGGGCAACGTCACACTCCCCGGATTACGCTGCGCTCCATCCGGGCTACCTTGCTTTTTAGGGTGTGTGGTTAACATACAAGGAGCGGGAGAGATCGCTGGTCAGCGCTCACGGGCCAAGGCGATGAAGTCCTGCAGATAGGCCTTGTCGAATTCCGCCCGGCGCACGGCGGCGTACAGGGTACCCTTCATCCCGCGCGGACCCAATGGCCGCGTCGCCAGGGTGCCGGCCTGCTCGGCCTCACGCAGCACCCAGTCCGGCAGCACCGCCACACCGCGACCGCTGGCCACCAGCAACAGAATCACCGAGGTCAGTTCCGACTGGCGCACCGCTGCCGGTTCCACCCCCGCCGGTTGCAGAAAACGACTGAACACGTCCAACCGCTGGCGGTTGACGGGATAGGTGACCAGGGTTTCCCCGGCCAGATCCGCCGGCTGGATGCGCTTCTTGCGCGTCAGCGGGTGGTCGGCCGGCATCACCAGCAGGGCTTCGTAGTCGAACAGCTCGGCAAACTGCAGGTCGGTACTCTTCAGCGGATCGGAACTGATAACCAAATCCACTTCACCCTTTTGCAGGGCCGGCAGGGCCTCGAAGCTGACACCGACGCGAATGTCCACCTCGATCTGCGGCCACTGCTGGCGGTAACGGTTGAGTACCGGCGCCAGCCATTCAAAGCAGGCATGACATTCGATGGCGATGTGCAGCCGCCCCAGTTCACCACGCGCCACGCGGTGCAGGTCGTTCTCCGCCCCCTCCACCAATGGCAACACCTGCCGGGCCAGCCCGATCAGCTTCTCCCCCGCCGGGGTCAGGCGCAGTGGCTTGCTGTTACGCAGAAACAGCGGCGCCTCGAAATACTGTTCCAGCGACTTGATCTGGTGTGACAGCGCCGACTGGGTGACATGCAGGCGTTCGGCGGCGCGCGCCAGATTGCCCGTTTCCCGTATCGCCAGCAGACTGCGCAGGTGGCGTATCTCCAGAAACATTATGAATTTTCCTCATGATGTTTATTAGAACTATGAGTTTTACTCAATTCTATGCGCGTCGCATACTGTCCGGCAAGTCAAAACTCTTTCGTCAACATTGTTCAGAGGCAAGCGGCATGACCACCACACACAACCTGGGCTTTCCCCGCATCGGTGCCCAGCGGGAACTGAAAAAGGCACAAGAGGCCTACTGGCACGGCGACATCGACGCCGAACAATTGGAACAGGCTGGCCGCGAACTGCGCGCCCGCCACTGGCAGCTGCAGGCGGACAAGGGGCTGGATCTGATCCCCGTCGGCGACTTCTCTTTTTACGACACCCTGCTGGATCTGACCGCCGCCCTGGGCGTGGTGCCCCCGCGTTTCGGCTGGAAGGGCGGCGAGGTCGATCTCGACACCTATTTCCGCATGGCCCGTGGCCGCGCCCCCAGCGGCACCCCGGCAGCCGCCTGCGAGATGACCAAGTGGTTCGATACCAATTATCACTACATCGTGCCGGAACTGGAGGTCAATCAGTCATTTGCACTGTCTTCCTCACGCCTGTTCGAGCAGGTGACCGAGGCACAGGCGCTGGGCCACGCGGTGAAGGCCGTGCTGCCCGGCCCGCTGACCTGGCTGTGGCTGGGCAAGACCCGGGGCGGCGATTTCGACAAGCTGGATCTGCTGGACGGGCTGATCAGTGTCTACGGTGAACTTCTGCTGCGCCTCAAGGAACAGGGCGTCGAATGGGTGCAGATCGACGAGCCCATCCTCGCCCTGGATCTGCCGCAGGCCTGGCAGAACGCCTTCGAGTCCACCTACACCCGTTTACAGACCCCGGGCCTGAAGCGCCTGCTGGCGACCTACTTCGGCCCGCTGCAGGACAACCTCGACCTCACCTGCCGCTTACCGGTGGACGGTCTGCATGTCGACGCGGTGCGTGCCCCGCAGGAACTCGCCATCGTCCTGGACAAGTTGCCGGCGTACAAGGTGCTGTCCGTGGGCATCGTCGACGGCCGCAACATCTGGCGTACAGACCTCGACGCCGCGCTGGCAACCCTTTCGTCCATCAAGGAACGGCTCGGCGAACGGCTGTGGATTGCGCCCTCCTCCTCGCTGCTGCACGTTCCGGTGGATCTGGACGGTGAAGACACGCTGGATGCCGAGATCAAATCCTGGCTGGCCTTCGCGGTGCAAAAGGTCGAGGAGATCGCCACCCTGCAGCAGGTGCTGGATCAGGGCGAGGAAACAGTAGGCGAGGTCCTGGGTGTTTCCCGCGCGGCCATCGCCTCACGCCGCCGGTCCGAGCACACCCACAACCCGGCCGTGCGCGAAGGCGTCGCCGCCATCACTGACGAGATGACCCGGCGCAACAGCCCCTATGCGCAGCGCAGTGTGGAACAGCGCAAGATCCTTAACCTGCCGCTGTATCCGACCACCACCATCGGCTCCTTCCCGCAGACACCGGCGATTCGCCGCGTGCGCCGCGATTTCAAGCAGGGCAAGCTGGCTGAGAATGCCTACCGTGAACAGATTCAGGCGGAAATCAGTGAGGCCATCCAACGGCAGGAGGCCCTGGGGCTGGACGTGCTGGTGCACGGTGAAGCCGAGCGCAACGACATGGTGGAGTATTTCGGCGAACAGCTGGCGGGCTTTGCCTTCACCACCAACGGCTGGGTGCAGTCCTATGGCTCGCGCTGTGTGAAGCCGCCGGTGCTGTTTGGCGACGTCAGCCGCCCACGGCCGATGACGGTGGATTGGGCGGTCTATGCCCAGTCTCTCTCGGACAAGCCAGTGAAAGGCATGCTCACCGGCCCGGTAACCATCCTCAACTGGTCCTTCGTGCGCGACGACCAGCCGCGCAGCGAGACCTGCGAGCAGATCGCCCTCGCCCTGCGCGACGAGGTGCAGGATCTGCAGACCGCTGGCATCGGCATCATCCAGATCGACGAGGCCGCCCTGCGCGAGGGCCTGCCGCTACGCAAGGCCGACTGGAAACGCTATCTGGACTGGGCGGTGCGGGCCTTCCGCATCACCGCATCCAGCGTCGATGACGTCACCCAGATCCACACCCACATGTGTTACTCGGAGTTCAACGACATCATCAATTCCATCGCCGAGATGGATGCCGATGTGATCACCATCGAGACCTCGCGTTCCGACATGGAGCTGCTGGACGTCTTCGAGGACTTCCACTACCCCAACGAGATCGGCCCCGGCGTGTACGACATCCACTCGCCGAACGTGCCGGAGATCGAACAGATCATAGCGTTGATGGAAAAGGCCGCGCAGCGCATCCCGGCGGAACGCCTGTGGATCAACCCCGACTGCGGACTCAAGACCCGCGCTTGGCCGGAGGTCGAGCGAGCGCTGGAAAACATGGTGAGCGCAGCGGAGGTGCTGCGCGAGAAGGCGGCGGCCTCGGCAGCTTGACGGCAAAAATCGTAGGTTGGCGGTGAGCCTGCGAACCCCAACAGCAAAGGCCATTTCACCCGCCGATGTTGGGGTTCGCAAACTCATCAATCTACACAAGAAGTCTTTCTTCCTATTCATTCGGTAGCCTGGATGAAGCGCAGCGGAATCCGGGAAGGAATTAGATTTCTCGTTACACAGCTCTGCGGTGTAACGCAAAGAGCCTGCTCATTGCGCCATGGATGAGGTGGCGCTGAGCGCCACAAGATGCGTAACACCGCAGAGCGGTGTCACGAGAGATGTTGACGGGATTCGCAGGCTCATCAACCTACACAAGAAGTCTTTCTTCCTATTCATTCGGTAGCCTGGATGAAGCGCAGCGG
>CAZTPE010000260.1:0-4032 GCA_964614545.1 uncultured Ectothiorhodospiraceae bacterium | reverse complement strand
ATTCAGTCCAGCCTCGACGAACGCCTGCGCGAGAATGCCGTGCTACGTGCCCTCGGGGCGCGCCGCAGTCGCCTGTGGCTGAGCCTGGCCAGCGAGTTCGTTACCCTCGGCGCATTGGCAGGGTTGCTGGCCGCCGCGCTCGCCAGTGTGCTGGGTTATGTGCTGGCGACGCAGGTGCTGGAGCTGCAATACACCGTCAACTTTTGGTTATGGTTGCTGGGGCCGGTGGGTGGCGGGCTGGGTGTCGGACTGGCGGGTTTGCTGGGTACGCGGCGGGTGGTGAGCAGTCCACCGTTGGTGGTGTTGCGGCAGGGCTGAGCCAGATGATGTGACAGGCCTGTATTTCAACGCAAAAAAATAGTAACCATTCAGCTCGCCACAAGGACACAAAGTTCACAGGGGAATGGGATATCCATCTTGTGCGCACAGCGCACACTACACCTGTCCGTAGCGTGCGCTGTGCGCACGATGGCACTGAAATCGTTCAATGACGAAAGAAATGGGGTGTTTTACAGCACCTTCACCCGGCGTTTATCAAGTGATCTGCCGGATGCGAAAGTCGATGTGCTTGCTGGAAAGTTCGGCAACGCGGGCAAGATTCTTGCGCAGGCCCTGGCTGCTGGCCGGGTGGCCGAGGAAGGCGCCGATGGCATTTTCATAGGCCGGCAGGCTGAGCTGGAAGCTGGACTTGAAGTGGCGGGCGATGAGCGGTTCGCTGACGCAGGCGCTGTGGCGCAGGGCCTTGCTGCCGATGAAGTTCATCACCAGCACGCCGTTGCGGTCGAGGTTGCGCAGCAGGGTGCTGCACCACGCCGTGTTGGCGGGTACGGCGCGGCCGAGGTCGGTGTCTTCGTTGCCGAACAGATCGTCGATGATCATGTCGAAGGCGGGGCCATCGTAGTCGTTCAGCCACTGCACGGCGTCGGCTTGGTGCAGTGTGGCCATGTCTTTCTTGATGGCGAAGAATTGCCGCGCCACCTGCAGGTGCACGCGGTTCAATTCCACACCGATGATTTCTTCCGGCTGCAGGAAACGTTGCAACAGATGAATGACCGTGCCGCCGCCGACGCCCAGTACCAGGATGCGCTTGATGCGTGCGGGTGCGCGAAAAAAGGCGGGCAGCATGAGCAGGTCCCAGACGCCGCCGGAGTGGGGGCGTTCGGGATGGTACTGGCTGTGAAACACGCCATTGGAATACAGGCGCCGCGAACGCCCGGCGGTGCGTACTTCATAACGTGTATCGCCGACCTGCTTCTGCCAGAGGATTGCCATGGGTGATGTTTCGCCTGGATGTTATCGACTGCGTGGGTAGGAGCGGGCGATGCCCGCGATGGCCTGCCTATGGTGTTGTAGGAGCGCCTTTAGGCGCGACAACCCGATGATGAAAGACTGTCGCGCCTACAAGTGTGTTGGTGAAGTCGCGGTGCAGAAACCATCGCGGGCATGGCCCGCTCCTACCGGTGAAAAGTAGTACTGGCTCTAACACCAACTGGCTTCCCCACTGTCGCTGTTGTACAGCAGTTCGCGGATGTTGGCCTCGATGATGCGGTAGCCGACGTTGCCATAGAGCCGCTGGCGGCCATCGTTGAAGACCAGGGTGGGACTGCCGGGGATCATGTAATGGTCGCGGGCCTCGCTGTCGAGGTGCAGGGCGGCATGGGCCTCACCGTTGTCGAGCAGTTCATGTACGGGCACCACGGGGATGCCCATGTCTTCGGTGATAGCGTCGAGGACAGCGATTTCGCCGATGTTTTGCGTCTCTTCGAAAAAGGCGCAGCGGATGCGCCAGAACCAGGCCTCGAACAGACTGCGGCCGTCGTGCTCGGTCAGCGGCTGCCCAGAGATGATGCCGCGCTCCTGCAACAGCTGGATGGCCTTCAGGTACAGGTGAGGCACGGTGGAGGATTTTGGCCGATTTTGCAGCCAGATTTTCGGGTGCAGTTCGATGTGATCCCAGCCGGTTGCCGTCTTGTGCAGATTTTCGTTGAAACCGGCAAAGCCGCCTTTGTCTTTCCAGCCTTGGCCGATACGTTCTTCAACCGCGGCGAAAATGGGGATGAAGCGATATTGCAGTTGCAGTTGGTCGCCGAAGTCCTGTTTCAGCTGGTCGAAGCGGATCTGTGCGCTGTAGGCCCAGATGCAGAGCACGTCGGAAAATATTTCGATGTGGATGTTGTCTGTGTTTGTGGCAGAGTCACTCATTGCGTTGTTCCTCCGGCTTAGGGAGCCTTTGATCAATCCGTCATTCCGGCCTGCACCGGAATGACGAAAAACAAATTAATCAGAGATTCCTTAGTTGTTGGCATCGATCTGTTGATTCAGTACGTCCATGCGATTGTTGTTGAGATCCTGCACCGCCCGGGCATCATCCAGGAGTTTTTTCGCCTTGGCTGGTGAGGGCAGGCCGGGAATGCCGGGGTCTGGTTCTGTCGGTGGGGCGCTGCTTGGCGGCGGTGCGGCGGCGATGGGTTTCTGCTGTTGCCGCGGGGCCTGGATGACGTTGGTGTCGGCGCGGTAGGTCTGTACCTGGCTGGCGACGCCCTGCGGCGGCGGGGTGTTGCTGAAGTGCCATTCGCCGTCGGCATCCTGCCACTTGTAGACCGTGGTGGTTTTGTTTTCCGTGTCGCCCAGCCCTTCGGTCATGCTGCGAATCTGTGACAGGCCCTGCAGCAAGGCCGGGCTGCCGTCGTCCGGATTGTCCGGGGCGAGGAAAAAGGCGCCGGCGACGAGGACGATGATCAGTACGATGAGCAGGCTCAGGAACATGGCGGTCTGTCTTAGAAGGTATGGCCGTCCCAACCCCATCGGCGGCGCTCGGCGTTGGTGAATTCGATGTAGATGCGATCCTGGGCAATGTTCAGCTCTTCGCTGATCAGCTGGCACAGTGCGGCGGAAAGGGGGGTGGTTGCGTCATCGGGCAGGCCGATACTTTTGAGTTCCAGATAGGCCAGTGGCGCGTCACTGCCGGCAAACAGCATCGCCTGGTTGGTGTCCAGGGCGATCATCACATAGCGTTCGGGCTTGCCCAGCAGCTCGGCGACTTTTGCTGAGGCCTTTTGCATCAACGCGGTTTGCGCGGTGCCATCCAGGGGTCGGTTGGTATGGATTTTCAGTAGTGGCATGGGCGCTCCTAGCCGACGGATGGCATGTCCTCGTCCATTTCCGAGATCTTCAGCTCGTTGTTGGCCGCCCAGCTCATGATATAGCTATAGGTTTCGGGCGCGGCCTCTTTCAGCTTCGGGTCGATGATGATGCACTTGATACCGTTGATGGTCGTTGGATGCAGCAAGGGGGAATAATGGATGCGGTGGTCGCTGCCAAAGGTGGACAACGAGCCGCTCATGCGCTCGGCCCAGTCGCTGGGACGGAATTTTCGGCCACTCTCGGTGACGCCTTCGATGATGATTTTCTTCACGGTGATTTGGATGGGTTATCTGTCTAAAAAGTCGTCGCTGGCGATGATAGGGGCGGGGTTTGATTCTGTTGCCATGACGGTACAGCCGGCCCGCGAGATTTCGCGGCGGATTATAGCGCAGTTCCCCTCGATACCCTGCAACAATTTTCGATTATCTGGCCTGTCATTGCTGTCAGGCCGTGACGCTGCCTTCGTGGGTGCTAGTGTATCGGGCCGAAACGCCCAAACCGCTTGACCTGAAGAGCGCTTCCCAGTAATTTTGACCCCTTAACCCTGTTTTCAGGAAATCGCCCGTTTTGCGGGCGTTTTTTAGTAGTGGCCCCAGGTTTTTCGGGTTTTTCCGGCAATGCTGGGGCGGCAGAGAAAGAGAGTCTTGACGTGAAATTGACTGGTGCGGAAATTCTGACCCGTTTCCTCGCGGACGAGGGCGTTGAATACGTCTTCGGTTATCCCGGTGGCGCGGTGCTGCACATTTATGACGCCCTGCACAGGCAGGACAGACTGAAACATATCCTGGTACGTCATGAACAGGCGGCCACCCATGCGGCGGACGGCTATGCCCGTTCCACCGGCAAGCCCGGCGTGGTGCTGGTCACCTCCGGCCCCGGTGCGACCAA
>CAZTPE010000259.1:0-4046 GCA_964614545.1 uncultured Ectothiorhodospiraceae bacterium | reverse complement strand
TCGACCTGCTGGCGCTGGAAATCGAGGAGTACTACAGCAACTTCAGCATCACCAACGACCTCATCGAACTGCGCAACCTGGTACAGGCCGCCGGGCTCATCATCCGCTCCGCCATGCAGCGCACCGAGAGCCGCGGCCTGCACTACACCCTCGACTACCCGCACACCGACGACACCCGTCCACCACAGGACACCATCCTTACGCCGACGAATTATTCACCCCGCCCCAAGGCCCTGCGAGAAAGTGCCTGACGCGGCCATGGCGGAAGATTTCAAGCAATGGGATGCCCACGACGAAGACGGCACGCTACGTTACGAGCGGCAGAGCGCAATCATAAAAGAGGTGCTGGCGCAGCCCGGGCACAGCCTGGAGCGGCTGCTCGAATTGATGCGCTCAAGCGATGAAGGCGCCCTGTATCTGTGCGGAACCCGGCTGGACAGCGACTATGCCTTCGGCAGCGGCGATCTCGGCACGGCCATCTCCGTCCTGCCCGAGGATGGCCCAAAGGCGGCGATCCCCGGTTACCACCCGGCAAGCACGGAGATCTACATCGTCTTTCAGGGCAGCCTGGTTATCGAGAGCCTGGCGGAGGGCACGCTGGAAACCACCCCTCTTGACCAGTACGAGGTCTGCGTCATTCCGCCCGGCCGCTGTCACCGCGTGCGGCACAATCGGCACAAAAAGGCCGCCTCGTTCATTGTCAAAACCAACACACAGCAAAAACCCGGCGTCGTTCGCTGCGAAGAATGCGCTTATTACCCGCAGGCAGACGAATGCCCGCTGCATCGGCGCTGGCTTGAAGAAAGAGGAGTGAGTGACTCACCCCTCTGCAAATAAAGTACCGGCCTCGGTCGTCAGCCGCACACGCAATTGGCGGAACGTCGTGGCATCCAGACTGTCGCGAGCCAATACCAGTGAGCGTGGCAACCGCCGTCCCTCCACGCACAGGTTCAGCACCACCAGCCAGGGGTGCATGAAACTCGATGGTCGCAGTCGGGCCGTCAGCATTTCCCCGTTGCACAGTGTCAGCCGCCATTCGTTTTCCGTCTGCCAGATGAGACGCCGGATGCGTGTGGGGCTTTGCCGCCAACCCTGCTTGCCCATCGTGAACCACAGACTGGCCAGCACCGCCACAGCCAGTAGTAAACGCACCGACCACGGCCATTCGGCCAGCGCCAGCAGCACGGCAATGGCGCCGCCATGGGCAAACAGCATCAGGATTAGCAGCCACCGCGAGGGACGCGGCTCAAGGACAAGCGGCGTGGCGTATTTTGGCGACGACATCAGCGGTGTCCGAATCCTTGGGCACGCTGCGACCCATGAAGTACTCGAGCAGCAGGTTGTCTTGGGTGGTGAGCAGGCGCTCGAAGGTCATGCGTTGCGTATCGTTCAGTTGCGGGTAGCCGTGCTCGAGAAAAGTCTGCAACAGTTCGTCCAACTCGCGCATGCCACGACGGCATTGCCAGCGCAGGCGGGACGAGGCGGAAACCGCCGTATCAGACATGGTGTTTCAGCATCAGCTTTTTGATATTGCCGATGGCCTTGGTGGGATTCAGGCCCTTGGGACAGACATCCATACAGTTCATGATGGTATGACAGCGGAACAGGTGATACGGCCCCTCCAGTTCCGCCAGCCGGTCGCCGGTCGCCTGGTCGCGGCTATCGGCGAGAAAACGCCAGGCCTGCAACAGCGCCGCCGGGCCACGAAACTTGTCCGGGTTCCACCAGAAGGACGGGCAGGCGGTGGAGCAGCAGCCACAGAGAATGCATTCGTAAAGACCATCCAATTGGTCGCGCTGCTCCGGGGTTTGTAAATATTCGGTCTCGGGTTCCGGCTCGTGCACCGTGAGCCAGGGCTTTATCGCGCGGTACTGGTGAAAGAACTGTTCCATATCGACCACCAGATCACGAATCACCGGGCGGCCCGGCAGCGGCCGGATCTCCACCGTCTCGCCCAGTTCGTTGAGCGGTGTGATGCAGGCCAGGCCGTTACGGCCATTGATGTTCATCGAGTCGGAACCGCACACGCCTTCGCCGCAGGAGCGGCGGAAACTGAGCGTGGGATCAAGTTCGGCCTTGATGCGCAGCAGGGCATCGAGCAGCTTGTCACCGCTGTCGAAACCCTCCAGCCGGTATTCCTGCATGCGCGGTGGCTTGCCGTCGTCCGGGTCGTAGCGATAGATCAGAAAACGCATGGTTTGGTCATCCGCCATTTAACATTCAATATCAACTAGCTGTGTAGGGTGGGCACTGCCCACCAGCGATTTCAGGCCGTGTAACGGTGGGCAGTGCCCACCCTACAATTCTTAGCCACGAGGTGTGATTCAGAAAGTGTCCGCCAATGAACGCAAATGAATTAGAGTCACATACCACTCTTTTTCCAAGCCTGGGCCATTTGCGCTCATTAGCGTTCATTTGCGGATCAATGCAGTTGCCTTTCAACACGATCAATACACCCTGGCTTTCGGCGGAAAGGTATCCACCGTCAACGGCTTGGTGCGTACCGGCTTGTAGTCCACCCGGCCATCCTCGTAATAGAGGCTGTGTTTCATCCAGCGCTTGTCGTCGCGATCCGGGTAGTCAACACGCGAATGGGCACCGCGACTCTCTTTTCGCGCCAGCGCGCTCTGCACCGTGGCCAGCCCCAGGGCCATGAGATTTTCCAACTCAAAGGCCTCGATGCGCGCCGTATTGAAAACCTTACTCTGGTCTTTCAATCGTGCATTCTGCAGGCGTTCTGCCAGCGACCTCACCCGCACAACGCCCTGAGCCAGGGTCTCCTCGGTACGGAATACACCACAGTCTTCCTCCATGACGCGCTGCAACTCCTGACGCAGAACATCCACGGATTCACCGTCCCCTCCCTGCTCCCAGCGCGCAATTCTCGCCAATGCCTGATCGACGCTGCTCTCATCAAGCAGGCGATGGTAACGATGCTCAGCCAGATGCTCGATAATATGATTACCCGCCGCACGCCCAAAGACCACGATATCTAACAGGGAATTACCACCCAGACGGTTGGCCCCGTGCACCGACACGCAGGCACATTCACCCACCGCATAGAGCCCGGGGATCGGCTCCTCGGCGCCCTCACCCAGCGGCACCACCACCTGCCCATAACGATTAGTGGGAATCCCGCCCATGGTGTAATGGGCGGTGGGAAATACCGGAATCGGCTCCTCGATGGGATCGACTCCGATGAAGGTCATGGCCATGTCGCGGATACCGGGCAGACGCTTTTTGATCACCTCCGCGCCGAGATGCTCCAGCTTCAGCATCACGTGATCGCCATTCGACCCGCAGCCGCGGCCCTCGCGTATTTCGATGGCGATGGCGCGGCTCACCACGTCGCGGCTGGCGAGGTCTTTCGCATGCGGCGCATAGCGTTCCATGAATCGCTCGCCATCCTTGTTGACCAGATAGCCGCCCTCGCCGCGCACGCCCTCGGTGATCAGCATGCCCTTGCCGGCAATACCGGTGGGATGAAACTGAAAGAACTCCATGTCCTGCACCGGGATGCCGGCGCGCAGGGCCATGGCGATGCCGTCGCCGGTATTAATGTGGGCGTTGGTGTTGGTACGAAACAGCTGCCCGACGCCGCCGGTGGCCAGCAGGGTGGTCTTGGCCTCAATCAACAGCGGCTCGCCGGTCTCGATCTCCAGCACCACGGCACCGAGGATGTAACCATCGCTGTCCTTGACCAGGTCGATGGCGAAATATTCGTCGAAAAAGTGGGTCTTGGCGCGGATATTTTGCTGATACAGGGAATGCAGAATCGCGTGCCCGGTGCGATCCGCCGCGGCGCAGGTACGCGCCGCCTGGGCGCCACCGAAGTCCTGGCTCTGGCCACCAAAGGGCCGCTGATAAATCTTGCCGTTGTCGAGACGCGAGAACGGCACCCCGGCGTGTTCCAGCTCCACCACCAGATGCGAGGCAGCGCGGCACATGTATTCGATGGCATCCTGATCGCCCAGGTAATCGCTGCCCTTCACCGTGTCGTACATATGCCAGTGCCAGTTGTCCGGCACCACATTGGCCAGTGCCTC
>CAZTPE010000258.1:0-4077 GCA_964614545.1 uncultured Ectothiorhodospiraceae bacterium | reverse complement strand
CCTGATTCCCCGCTGGGGCGAACCGCAATGAGCACCATCGCCATTCCCATTTTCCCGTTACACACGGTACTGTTTCCCGGCGGTACCCTGCCGCTGCGCATCTTCGAACCGCGTTATCTCGACATGGTCAGTCAGTGCATGAAGGCCGGACACGGTTTCGGCGTCACCCTGATCCGCGAGGGCTCCGAGGTGGGAGCGGCCGCAGACACCTTCGACACCGGCACCCTCAGCGAGATCGTCTATTTCAACCAGCAGCCGGACGGCCTGCTGGGCATCACTGCGCGCGGCCAGCAGCGCTTCCGTATCATTTCCCGCCAAGTACAGCCCAACCAACTCACCATGGCCGAGGTCGAACTGCTGGAAAACGAGCCGGCCTCACCGCTGCCACCGCAATACCGCGCCGCCGCCGACGTACTGCGCAGCCTGTTGGAACAGTTGGATCAGCCCTTTATCAACATGCAAAAACACTATGATGACGCCAGCTGGGTCAGCAGCCGGCTGGCGGAACTGCTGCCTATTCGCCTCGAACAAAAACAATACTTTTTGCAGTTAGATGACCCGATCCAGCGCCTGGAACGGCTTTCGGCCTTGCTGGAAGACCTGGAGATTCGCTGACCGCGTTGCGCACGAAGCTGACAGACTGTAGGAGCGGGACGAGCCCGCGATGGGCGGGCGGAAAAACAATAAATCCGTGGGAGCGACTTCAGTCGCGATTAAAGGTTAACTTCATTCGCGGCTGAAGCCGCCCCCACAATTTTAAAAAACAACCTCTGTACTGGAATGTAAAGCCATCGCAGGCATGACCCGCTGCAGGCTTCCTCAGGCTACGGCAATGTGTTTGAAATGCTACCTGGCCACCAGGGTGCAGATGCTGCACTTGCAGTCTTCGGTCCACTCTCCATCGAGAGCGCCGCACACCCTGGCCGACCATGCACATGGCCTCAGTCACCCGGCACGTTACATTGTGATACAAATGCCGTACACAGTGACAACACTATTGACGGCTCCAACCGCTATACTGGATGCATCGATAATCATCCGGTTCTTCTTAATTCCCGACGTGAGGTAAAACGAGGTGCCTTACCATTCTTCAATTGCTGAAACGGAGATTCAGATATTGCTGGTTGAGGATGATGTCCGGCTCTCCACGCTCATCCAGGAGTACTTGCAGAAGCAGGCCATGGAGGTGTCCATTGAGCATAGGGGAGACGTGGCCTGCCAGCGTATCATCACCGAAACGCCTGATTTGGTGGTGCTAGACCTGATGTTGCCGGGGCTGGATGGGCTGGAGGTCTGCAAAGCGGTCCGCCCAAAATACCATGGGCCAATTCTGATGTTAACGGCACGAGACGAAGATATAGACCAGGTCGTTGGCCTGGAGATCGGTGCCGATGATTATGTCACCAAACCTGTCCAGCCCCGAGTGTTGTTGGCCCGCATTCGTGCATTGTTACGCCGCTTCCCCAGACATACTCACCAAACTGACCAACAGCGAAATGACACAAACGATATTCGTCATGGCTATTTCCGCATAAGCGCCACAGCCCGCGAAGCCTGGCTGGATGACAATATACTGGATCTCACCACCAATGAGTTCGAACTGCTATGGTTACTGGCCAGTCATGCCGGGGAAGTGCTGACCCGGGAAACCATTCTGGACCAGCTACGAGGCATTGATTATGACGGTCTGGACCGTTCCGTGGATATTCGTATTTCCCGTTTGCGAAAAAAACTGGCTGATAACACCAGCCGCCCCTTCCGCATCAAGACAATTCGCGGCAAAGGCTATCTGTTTGTCAAAGAGGCCTGGGGCTAAAAACAAAAAATGGGGCGTCTGTTTTTAAAGCTGTATTCTATTTTTGCCCTCGTCGTAGCAATCTACTTTTTTGGCATCTTCAATCTCAACAGTATTTTACAGGGCACTCTGGACCGCTATCTGGGCAGCCTGACCCAGGGCACTTATGCCTTGCTTGAAGAACACTTGCACAACATACCTGAAAAACAATGGCCAAAGCTGATCCGCCAATTGAATCGGGAAGATGGCTATACCATACGCCTGTTACCGCTTAAATCGCTGACCTTATCCCCATCAATGATGGAACGTCTGAATCATGGTGAAATGGTATTCACCAGCATCAATGAAGCCATTCATTGTTATAAACGTGTTCCTGGGAGTGAATGGGTACTGGAATTTCCATTTGAGCAGACTGAGGCCGATGATAGCCGGCGCCTGTCCAGCAGCACATTTAGCCTGATTGAAATGAGTCTGCGAGAACAACCGCAAGATACTTGGCCAACAGTGATGCCCAATTTAAGCCAGCGTTTCAAATTTCCGATTATTCTATTGAAAAAAAACCGGGTTGAATTGCCTCCTTCGCAGCTGTCTATGCTGGATAATGGTGAAATTGTTATACAAACGTTTGATGATAATGACGCCGAATTCATTTATCGCCGCATGGCCGACAGTCCCTACGTTATAAAACTAGGACCATTCGATGAGCCATTAACACTCAATTATCTACAATCCATTCTGATATTTTCTCTCGCCACCCTGGTGGCCCTGGCTGTATTGTTTTGGGTCTTTCCGCTGTGGCGAGACCTCAAATGCCTGGGCATCAGCACCAGCGCTTTTGGCCGAGGTGATTTCAGTATCCGTGCAACATTATCTAAACACTCGGTTTTGCACCGTCTGGCTGAAACATTCAATGGTATGGCGAATCGCATTCAGCGCTTGATTTCCTCGCACAAGGAACTCACCAATGCCGTTTCGCATGAGCTCAGAACACCACTTGCCAGGCTTCGTTTCGGTATGGAGATGCTGCAGTCATCCTCCGATGAAACAGACAGAATACGCTATATGGCAAGCATGAATGCTGATATCGACGAACTGGATCAACTGGTGGCGGAACTGTTGACCTATGCCCGCTTTGATCGCGACAAACCGGAGTTAAAATTCCAACGCCAGGATATTGAGCCCTGGCTGGCGAAAATCATCCGGCAGGCAAGAATTGGTGAAAACAATTTATCGATTGATTTTGAAATTATCGGAAACAATCTTAAATATGCCCGCTTCGAACCCAGGCTGATGGCCAGAGCCGTGGGAAATCTGCTGCAAAATGCAAAGCGCTATGCGCGTACCCGGATCTGTATTGTCTTTACACAAGACAATGAAAACTACCAGATTATTGTTGATGACGATGGGCCGGGCATTCCCGAGAACGAGCGTGAGCGTATCTTCGAGGCATTCAAACGTCTCGATGCAAGCCGCGATCGAGGCACGGGTGGTTACGGCCTGGGGCTGGCCATTGTGCAGCGTATCTGCCAATGGCATGAGGGCGTTGTAACGGTTGAAGATTCTTCCCTGAGAGGTGCACGATTTATTATTCACTGGCCAAAGACGGACAGCCCATAAGCAATACTTCAATTCCTGTGACTTTTTACCGCAAGCGCCCTGTTACATAAAGTTACATTTCAAAACACTCTTCCAATAGACCGGCTCCATTCATCTCCCTAAACTAATACCCTGACAACGTGATTCACGAAGGGAGATGTAAATGATCGTTTCAGTCAGAAAAGGCCATTCGAATCTGTATTATCTTGGCAGTTTTCTAATAGTTGTCTTCCTCAGCATGAAAGCCACTTTCGCTGCCGACATTACCGTCATCATCAAGAAAAAAGGCAGCGGCGAAGCCGTTGAGGGGGCGACCGTTGTTATTGACAATGGCGACGTGTACGACAAAACGACGGAAACCGGGCGCATAAAATTTTCCGATATCTCTCCACCCCATCGAATCAAAGTACTGGCCGCGGGGTTCGAAACATTGGTTAAAACCAGTGATCTGAACCAGGCAGAAATTGTTCTCTATCTGGTACCGGTTGTCATTGAGGGCGAAGGCCTGCAAGTGACAGCGGAACGGCTGACGGAAAAAACATCAAAATTGACGCTTTCCGCAACCGAGCTGACCAAGGCTGCCGGCAGCGGCGGAGACCCCCTCAAAGCCATCACAGCACTACCTGGAATCGTACCTACCGAAGAGGGTTCGGCTGAAGTCTATATGCGGGGCAGCAATGGTAACG
>CAZTPE010000257.1:0-4078 GCA_964614545.1 uncultured Ectothiorhodospiraceae bacterium | reverse complement strand
CGCCGCAGCTGTCGCAGTTGATGATGGGGATGGGCGCCCCCCAGTAGCGCTGGCGTGATACGCCCCAGTCGCGCAGACGATAATTGGTGCGCTTGTTGCCCTTGCCTTCTTCTTCTAATTCGGCGGCAACGGCTTCAAAAGCTTCTCGTGGATCCATCCCATCTAGAAAACCCGAATTCACGCATTCAACCTGACCCTTTTTCCCGTACCACTCTTGCCATCTATCTGTAGTAAAATCGTTTTTTGCAACATTTCCAAGTTGTTGCTCAATAAATTCTTTATCACTCCTTTTCCGTTTTAATCCCTTCTTTAATAAACAGACATGATGCCGCTCAATAACTTGCTTGATTGGTAAACCATATTTCTTCGCAAACTCGAAATCACGCTGGTCGTGGGCAGGCACCGCCATCACCGCACCCTCACCATAGCCCATGAGCACGAAGTTGGCGGCGAACACGGGCACGCGCTCGCCACTGATGGGGTGGATGGCCTTGAGGCCGGTGTCCACGCCCTTCTTTTCCATGGTCTCCATGGCGGCCTCGGAGGTCTCCATTTTTGCGCATTCTTCGATGAAGGCGGCCAGCTCGGGATTGTTTACTGCGGCGCGCGTGGCCAGCGGATGCTCGGGGGCGACGGCGACGTAGCTGACGCCCATCAGGGTATCGGGGCGGGTGGTGTAGACGCGCAGCTCTTCGCCGGTTGATTTGCCATCAGAGCCGGCCACGGTGAAGGCCAGTTCCACACCCTCGGAACGGCCGATCCAGTTGCGCTGCATGGTGCGCACGGCCTCGGGCCAACCATCGAGCTTGTCGAGGCCGTCCAGCAGTTCCTCGGCGTAGTCGGTGATCTTCATGAAATACTGCGGGATCTCGCGGCGCTCCACCGGCGTGTCACAGCGCCAGCAGCAGCCTTCGATGACCTGCTCGTTGGCCAGCACGGTGAGGTCGTGGGGGCACCAGTTGACCGGCGCGGTCTTTTTGTAGACCAGGCCCTTTTCAAACAGGCGGGTGAACAGCCACTGTTCCCAGCGGTAATAGTCGGGGTCGCAGGTGGCGAATTCACGCTCCCAGTCGTAGCCGAGGCCGAGCCGCTGGAGCTGGCCGCGCATGTAGTCGATGTTCTCGCGCGTCCACTTGGCCGGCGCCACCTTGTGCTTCATGGCGGCGTTTTCCGCCGGCAGGCCGAAGGCGTCCCAGCCCATGGGTTGCAGGACGTTCTTGCCCAGCATGCGCTGATAGCGGGCGATGACGTCACCGATGGTGTAGTTGCGCACGTGGCCCATGTGCAGCTGGCCGCTGGGATAGGGGAACATGGCCAAGCAGTAGAACTTTTCCCGCGCGGGGTCTTCGACGGCGCGGAAGCTGGCGTGGTCCGCCCAGTATTTCTGCGCCTCGGTCTCGACGGTTTCGGGGGTGTAGGGTTGCTGCGTGCTCATGCTGGAATCGCCTGTCATTTCGCTGGAGAAAAAGGGCGGCTAGGATACCGCAGGTGTCCGAACAGCCACAACACAACCCTCGCTCCCGGCCCTTGTCATCCGGCCCCGGCGTCCCCCATACTCAAGTTATCGATGAACCAAAGGGGCTACCCATGAGCGAGCACGACCACGGCGAAAAACACATACGCGGCTATAACCGCATGCTGGAACGCACGCGGGAATTTCTCAGCGAGGCCGGCGAGGAGCTGAAGCCAAAATTGCAGCATGCGCTGGATGCCGCAGTAGAAAAGACCACCGAACTAGGCGAGCTGACGCGCGAGGAGGCGGAAAAGGTCGCCGAATATCTGAAGCGTGACCTGCAGTCTGCCGGAGAGTATCTCGCCAGCGATGAGGCGAAGGAACTGGCCGACTGGCTGCGCTTCGACATCAAGCTGGTGGAAGACCGCATCCTCGACGCCCTCTCACTACTGGTCGACCCTACCAAGGTGGAGCTGGCACTACTGGCCGAGCGGGCCCGGCTGGCGGAATGGCACACCGGCGAGATCACCGGCCCCGGCACCCTGGTCTGCAGTAACTGCGGAGAAGAGCTGCATTTCCACAAGACGGGCCACATTCCACCCTGTCCCAAGTGCAGGGGAACCGTATTCCGCCGCAAGCTCGATGACGAATAACTTCCATCCAGAATCAAGCATTGTCCCGTTAACAACGTCTTGCTGTGCTGCAATCAGCCAATAGACGGGACAAGTAGCACGATTGATGCTCTTGGAGACAGGGATTTGAGCCACCTCTCCCATCAGGATCTGCCCCGCATAGCACTTTGGGCATTCCAGGCTTGCCCCTGTCTGGTCATCTTGCCCCCCTGCTGCAACACACCCCGGCCACGGCGATAATGCCAAGAGCTTCGGCATATTCCACTCTCTGAGCACACCCGAGCACGTCGCGGGTCTCGGCCTGCTGATCGTGCTGGTTGCTGGCGCCGCTAGTACGCCGCTAGTGACAGAAATGGCCAGCAATCCCTAAAGTCCGGAGGAAAAAAACCGATCTAAGATGTGAGAAATCACATCCACCTGGAAGAGTCCAGCCAACAGACATGGAATTCCTCTCTTCACACGAATTTTACCTTAGCCTCATCATTGAGGCGGGCATCCTGCTGCTCATCGCCATTGGCATCATCATCTATCTCCTGCGCCGCCTCATGCGCCTCTCTCGTCAGTCTGCCCGCCAGCCTGCCCCCACCCCAGGTAATAACTTGCTGACCCATCTCCGCACGGAGATAGAAAAGACCCGCGAGAAACAGGCCAACCTCGGCAGCAACGGTCACGAGGCCAAGCAACTGCGCGCAGCCTGCAATCTACGCTGCCACGTGCTGGAGGGAGAGATCCGCATCCTGGAAAGCACCGATGAGGACGAGATGCACTACTGGCGGCCAATACTCGACTACTATGAGGCCATCCACGCCGACTTCGCCGCCCAGATCAAGACCCTCGAAGACCGCCTCGCCACCTGCCTGCAGCGCATCGGCAATCTGGAAAAGTTCAAGGAAAAGCTGTTCGATCTCCGCGACCGCCTCAACCAGTCTTACCAGAACAACAGCCGCCTGGAGAAAGAACTGCGAGAGAAGATCAAGCAAGGCGCCAAGCTCTCCGAGCTGGAACACACGCTGACCCAGATGGAAAGGGAGAAAGAAGGTTTGACGAAGGAACTGCAGCTGGCTGAACACGAATTCATCGTGATCATGGAAAACGCCGCCATGGGCACCACAAAGGTGCCAGAACTTGCCATCGACATTCCCATAACCAGCACCGCCACACCACCGAACGACACACTGAAGACCCGCCTGAAAGAGGTCGAGGAAGAGAACAAATTCCTTTGCGAGCAGATTCAGACCCTGCTGTCAGAGGAGGTAAGTCAGGAAAAGAAGAGACGGGCAAAAGAACAGGAATACCTGGCGCTGGAAAAGCGCTATGCAAAGATGGAGGAAAGATATCTGGCAGTGACGGAAGAACTGGACAAGCACCAGTAACCCCCACTCACCAACCGACACCCGCCTCTCGGCCCTCTCGCCATCAGCGACGCCTCCGCACACGCAGGACAGGTAACACCTGCCCCCTCAGTAAATGCCCACATCCAGATAGGAACGGGCGATCTTGCGGATCGCCGTAACGTAGGCGGCAGTCCGTAAATCGGTAATTTTCTCATTGCCGTTGCGCACTTCGAGGATGCCTTGGAATGCCAGACGCATGGAGTCGTCCAGCCCCGAGCGCACCAGGTCCAGTTCGCTGGCGCCGGCATCGATTTTATCCTTCAGTGCCTGCGGTAATACCTTGCCGGTCAGACTCTCCAGTGCCTCGATTTGATAGTGACCGCGCACTTCGTCGAAGCGCCGCTGCATACGGCCGAAGCGGATGTGGGACAGGTTTCGAATCCACTCAAAATAGGAAACGATGACACCACCGGCATTGGCATAGGCATCGGGAATAATCACCACACCGCGTTTGTTGAGAATCTGATCTGCTTCGAAGGTGACGGGGCCATTGGCCGCTTCGATAATGAGTCGGGCCTGAATGCGCGCGGCATTGTCCGCGGATATCTGTCCCTCCAGGGCGGCGGGGATGAGGATGTCACACTCACTCTCCAGCCCCT
>CAZTPE010000256.1:0-4112 GCA_964614545.1 uncultured Ectothiorhodospiraceae bacterium | reverse complement strand
TGAATGGTGAATGGTGAATGGGCGGTGCGAAGTAAAAGTTAACCGAGCCCAGTAGGGTGCGCTGTGCGCACCATGACAAAGCACCCGATTTCATTGCCGCCAAATTAATAGCAATATCACCGTGCCACCTTACTGCATGTGGTGTGGGGGGCGCACCCTACTTGATTGTCCGCGGGTAGTACTGGATACCGCAGACGCTTGACCTTGGCGGCGGTATCCCTCATATCTAGTGTTGATCCGATGCTGCCGCTGACAAGGAGGGGCCGGTGTTCCCCCTGCACGATTCCATCCCGACGCGCTTCCCGCCGCATGCCGTGTGGTTTCTGGTCTTCAGTAGTGCCCTGGTCTTTGTCTTCGAGCTGGGCCTGTCGGAGCGGGAGATGCAGGGCTTCTTCTATCTCTTCGGCCTGGTGCCGGCGCGTTACACCCACCCCGAGTGGGCACAGAGTGTGGGCTTTCCCGTCGGTGATTACTGGCCCTTTATTACCAGCATGTTCCTGCACGGTGGTTGGATGCACATCATCGGCAACATGTGGTTCCTGTGGCTGTTCGGCGACAATGTGGAAGACCGCATGGGCAGCATCCGCTTCCTGCTTTTCTACCTTAGCTGCGGCCTGATCGCCGCGCTGGTGCAGATTTTCGTCAACCCGGAATCCACCCTGCCCACGGTCGGCGCATCGGGGGCCATTGCCGGCGTCCTGGGAGCCTATTTCGTCATGTACCCCCGGGCGCAGGTGCTGGTGATGATCCCTATTCTGTTCTATCCGTTTATCTTTGCCCTGCCGGCGGCGCTGTTCCTCGCCTTCTGGTTTCTGATGCAGTTTCTGTCCGGTACCTCCGCCCTGTTCCAATCGGCGGAGGTGGGTGGCGTCGCCTGGTGGGCGCATGTCGGTGGTTTCGTCGCCGGTGCGTTGCTGCATCGCCTGTTTTTCTCAGCGGCGAGAATTCGGCACTTTCATAAGGACGAGATCGCCTATCGCAGCGCCTGGAAGCGGCGCCTGTAAAACCCAATCAGTGATCCGATTTGGGCGGAAAAGCCAAGGAAACGATTCAGCTTGCTACAGGGTTATGGCATTCACCGGGAGGTGCCTACCCATATTGTGCGCCCGGCGCACACTACACTTGCCCGTAGCGTGCGCCATGCGCACGATGAACTCTGGATTATGGAAGCTGCTCAATGATGGAAAGGCATGGGATCCTGGCGGGAAGAGAGCCGGGGTCAAATGGGAATGGTACTGACTTAAGCTTGAGAGACTTGGAATACCGTCATTCCCGCGCAGGCGGGAATCCAGAATGTACGGAATTTCAAGCACCCTGGATTCCGGATCTTCACTTCGTTCCGCCCGGAATGACGGTGTTTTCCGGGATCCATATACAAGAGCGCAAGCCTGATCCTGCCTGTCTCTATAAACCACTATTTCTCCTCCTGCTTTGGCCAGACAACTTCACCCGTATTGGGATCAAACACGTGTTTGGTGCGCTGGATCATTGGTGGGCGTGGGCCGGTATAGCGCGATGCGGGCATGCGGTAGCGGGCCTGGGTGCTGGTGCCGGGTTTGTTGCCAGACTTGGCCGGCATGATGATGATCAGATAGCCGGCCTTATGTAGATATTTGATGTAGTTCTTGGCATCGGCGTGTTTGATGATGACGTCGTCGGTGCTGGCTTGGGCGGCGAGGTCTCTGGTTGAGAAATCGTGCAAGATGCGCATGGTGCGCCACATGTATTCCCGGGCAAGACCCCGAGTGATGCGTTTTCCATCACGTGTTACGCGGGGTGCGTCCACGCCGACGTCGTTGATCAGCAGCCAGCGGTTAGCGACGAATCTATTGTCGACCTTGGCGCGATGATGGTGTTCTGTGCGTTTTAGGTAGCCGGCCTTGGTGAGCCCAAGGATAATGGTCTTGATGCTGCTGTGGCTGACGCGGGTCTTGTCCTCAATCTCGGAAACGCTGAATTCGCGCAGGTCTCGGATGGCGGCCCAGATGGCGTCGCGGTGGGTGGCGTGACTGTGACGGCGCTTAATGCTCACGGGCTGGTGGCGCTTTGTTTTTTGCGGCCATCAGGCTCTCCTCCGCGGTGCTTCGCCGACCGGGGCGAATGTCACGAATCCCTGATCGACCTAACCACTGTCTATGCCTCTCCCTCATGACAGGCATTGCCTCTATTCGGTGTCGTGCTACACTTTTTGGGTGCGCGTGATCCGCTTTTGCGCGTGTGTCTACGGCCGGTATTTGGCTGGCTGTCGGGTAGCGGTTTAGCCAGATATCTTCAGGTTTTATGCCGATGCATTCGGCAATCATCTGCTCGGCGCGGGGGTATGGCCTATGGAGGGCATGCCTTGCCATTCAGGCGCTGTACTCATGCGCTATGGATAAGCGGCGCAATGTCGTGCCGGTCTTGCGGACGCCGGCAACAATATCTGCGGGATGCCGGTCTTCAGTGAGGCTGGCTTTTTTTGACGGTATATGCGTACCCATGCGGCCAACAATAGATGCTATACGGTGCCCTGTCAACACTATAAACAGTGCATGACATGGCGCGGAACATCGTTTCCTTTCTTTGTCGGGTGAATTCCGAGCAACTATATGAAATGTAAAAGGATAATTATCAAAGTGCGACATCATGACTGACGATAATAATAAGGGTCGCACTTTAATTAATGCATCTGCGACACTGAATACAGGTATACCCGATAGACTAAAAAGCGTCAGAAAGGCTATTGGGGTGTCACAGAAAGAAATGGATCCATTGTTTGGGCTCGGAAAGCGATCGTGGCAACGCTACGAAAGCGGCAAGAATGTTCCTGGTAGCAAAGTGATTGCTGAACTGGCGCAAAGAGGATTCGATGCCAACTGGATCCTGACGGGGAAAGGTGAGATGCGGCAGTCAGGCGCCGCTGAATATGCGCAGAATCAGTCTGCAGGCTATGTATTGCGGGATGCAATCGACCCATCGTCTGATATCGAGGTGAAAAATGAGGCCGTCTTCTCGCGGCTAAGGCAGATAAGCTACGCCTTGGAAGAGATGGAGCGCGAAGCCGGCTGGAAGCCACCAGTGTACTGGCACGAGCTGATCAAAACGCTGATGTTTGTCCACGGGCTTGATGAGTCGGGTGCAGCAAGGCTTTTAGATGCCCTTCAGTCGCAGTTAAAGGCGGATGTTTCGCAAACCTAGGCGTCTGTCTCCAGTGTGCTGGATGGAATATCTGCCCGGGCGGCGTTCCACCGGCAAGCGGCAGGGGTCAGCCTGTATTGTCCGCAAATGCACGCTAATGGACGCCAATGAAAAGCAAAAGTAACACCTCAGACAGACAAATTGCGGTAAGTTATTGTTTTTAGTTCCTAAATTCTCCTAGACCAGGCAAAGCCCCCTAACTTTGGAAGTTTTTCTCATTTTTCTAAAGTTTATCTTTTAAAAAACAATTATTTATATGCCTGAGTAGTTATAAACAAATATTTGCGTTTATTAGCGTGCATTTGCGGACCCCAAGAATCTCCACGCTCAAGAGGCCGTCAGCCGAGGAACAACCGATAGGCCGGGTTGTCCGTTTCTTCCCAGTGCTCGTAGCCCAGGCCAGCGAGGAATAACTGGAAGTCGTCACTGTCCGCTGGAGGTACCTGGATGCCGCAGAGGATGCGGCCGTAGGCTGCGCCGTGGTTGCGGTAGTGGAACAGGCTGATGTTCCAGCGCCCGCCGATGTGCTGCAGGAAGCGCAGCAGGGCGCCGGGGCGTTCCGGGAACTGGAAACGAAACAGGCGTTCGTTGTCGGCGCCGTGGCTGTGGCCGCCCACCAGATAGCGGATGTGCAGCTTGGCCATCTCGTTATCGGTGAGATCCAATACAGAATAGTCGGCCTCCGCCAGCTCGCAGATCAGGGCGTCCTTTTCCGCGTCGCCGCCGTGCATCTGCACGCCGACGAAGATGTGCGCCTGGCTGGGATCGGCGTAGCGGTAGTTGAACTCGGTGATGCCGCGCAGGCCGATCATTTCGCAGAACTGGCGGAAGCTGCCGGGGCGTTCGGGGATGGTGACGGACAGCAGGGCCTCGCGGCGTTCGCCCAGTTCGGCGCGCTCGGCGACGTGGCGCAGGCGGTCGAAGTTCATGTTGGC